>JBDRLV010000061.1:0-13837 GCA_043812755.1 Patescibacteria group bacterium
CATTGTTTATCTTCAAAGACCGCCATATTCATTTGTGCGTATAATTCGTTGATACGCCTTGTTGGGTGCTTTCGTGGCACTGCTACCCCCAAACGCGAATACAGGTCAATTTCAGCCCTAATATAACCATACCTACGGCCATAAATATCATCAAAATAGGGCTTTCCAACAATATCCTCAGGATTCTCAAGTTTATCTGGAATTGTATCTGTGCTAGTCAATTCAGCTGGATTAACAGTAGGACCTTCAGCTCCCTCAGCTCCAGGCTCAAAAAAATTAGCACCCATCTTTTTCATCTCATCGTCTGTTGCTCCGTACACTATTGGAGCTCCAGAACCCTTTACATATTGAAGAGTAAAATTCATTGGAGGATAATCACCATACTCTCCATCATCCAACATTTTGCATTTGAGCTCATCAAGGGTTTTCCAATACTCATCCTCACTATATTGTTTATTAAAAATGCAAAACTTTTTCTTTTTAAGCCCAACGCACCCAAAACAATTTTCTAAATCTTTGCATGAGCTGCAGTATTCAATATTTATACAGTTACTTAATATTGAAATTCCGAACCTGCACCATGAACAGTTTTTGGTTCCTAATGAATAATAACAATCAGTTGCTCCAACAGGTGCGATTGTCAGATAACAATCATTTGATGGCACTGCGAATGCAAAGCTAACATAATCCATGTCGTGCGTTCCATCAACTACGTAGTATCCATTTGTAACATTGTTTGCATTTACAATATAGTCACCTGTGCAATTCTCTGCTTTGATATTAAAGTTCTCGGGCCATATTGCTTTGCTCATTAACTCCTTGAATTTACTTTCATATTCTTGGCGTGATGACCATGACGATAAATCAACTTTAGCTTTGCGTTTCTTCCATTCATCCTCTGACAACTGTTGATTCATCCAGATAAATTTCTTATTGCGTTTGTTAGTAGCTCCAAAACAGTTTTCGCAGTTACGACAATCAAAAATAAAATCACAACTCATACAATCATAACTCTCACGTACAAAACGACAATTAAAAATTCTCTGAGAGTGGCAAACATTATATGAGTTTTGAATTGAAGTACAGAGAGTAAGTTCTGCAGAATCTTCGGACTCATATGCATTCATGCAATAAAAGCAATGCTTAGTTTGAGATGCAAGAACAAAATAACTATCCTGATCTCCTAGCGAGATGAACGCGAGTGAATTCTCAGGGAGAACATAATTATAATTTGCAGCTTGAGGAACAGCACGAGTCATTTCATAAATCTGATCAAAAACTGATCTATTCATATCAACATCTTTTGCATGCTTTGTGAATTCCCTGCTAAACCAATCAATGTCTGGCAGAACCTTAACGCCAGATGCTGGATGGGTAGTTGAAATTATTGTCTCACCAGTTTCAGCATGCTTGTTGTACCACATATCAAAAAGCACAAAGAAACTTTTCATAAGTTTCATTCGTGTAATTGGGTGAAACTTACTTGGTGGCACATTGTATTTCTTGTATTGTTCAATTTCCTTTTGATCCATGAACCATTTTGTACCAAGCATGGCGCAAGTTCGTTCGCCTGGCTGTGTGGCGTCAAGTATAGCTTTTACTTTTTGGTCGTAGTTTGGTGTTTTGGACATATGTTTTAGAATAACCAATTCACAATGTCTAATGACCAATCAATGCCCAATGTTTTAATGTCCATTGAAATCATTAGTGGTTGGACATTCATTGGTCATTGAAAATTGATCATTAGTCATTATTAATTACCCACGTTCTTCCATATACTTCAAATAACACTGATTACAATAGATATTACGTTTTGGAAATCCTGGGTTAACAGAAACAATCAAATCCTTCGCACATTGAGAACAAGATGTTGTCGTGAACTCAGGCGTTTGAGAAGATTGTGTTAAATCCAATAGTCGTTTGACATGATGAACTGTTGGCGGAGCAATGCGGAGCTTTTTATACAATTCAAATTCTGGTTTTAAGTAAGCAAAACGACGATCATATTTTTCATCATATAAAACTTTTCCAACAAATGGTTCAAGTTCATCAACAGAGTCTGGCAAGTCTTTTGTATTGATTACAACTTTTGCACCCATAAGTTCATCACCTACAGCATCAGCACTTTCTGGGTCAAACATGTGTGCGCCCATTTTCTCACCCAGTTCGCGAGTACTATTGTAATATCGCACAGCACCACCTTCCATAAACCATGCAGGTGAAGATTTTTGTGGAAGAAACTGACCATATTCTTTTGTGGCCATCATGGCACATTTTATCTCATCAACCTTAGCCCAGTAGTCTTGCTCTGAATACTCTTTATTTAGAATATGAAATTTTTTATGTTTGAGTCCAACACAACCAAAACAATTCTCACAATCAAAACATTCTGTACAGTATTCAAGATCTTGAGATCGTGAAACAAGATAACAGAATCTGCAGTTGCTTGAAGAGCTAGCATCAGAGCAATAATAACAGTTTTGTGCATTTGGAAGGCTGTCGCAAAAAGTGTTTCCTTCACACTGGCCAATTGCCCAAGTGTTGTGATACTCATTATTTGCACCTCCATCAGCGTAGTACACATATTCGCAATTAGTTGCTTTGGTTAAATATTCTCCAACACAATTTTCACAGTGCATGTTGAAGTTCTCTGGCCAAACGCATTGACTCATAAGTTCATCAAAGTGTTTAAGGTGAGCCTGTGCCTGAGAACGAATTCCAAGATCAACTTCTGCGCGTTTTTGTTTCCATTCTTCTTCGCTCAGTTGCTCATTGAACCAAAGAAAGTTCTTATTGCGTTTATTGGTAGCACCAAAACAATTTTCGCAATTTCTACAATCAAAAACAAAATCACAGTTCATACAGTCCTTGCTTTCACGCGCGTATTGGCAAGTGTGCATGCGCTCGCAATGACTAATGAAATATCCGTTTGTAATGGCGTTACTGTTATAAACTTCTGCGGATGATTCTGTATCAAGCGCAGACACACTGAAAAAAGTATTCTTGCTTTTTGATAGCACTACAAAATAACTGTTCACATCCCCGAGTGAAACAACGGCAATAGAATTTTCAGCAGGTTCAAAATTTCTATTTTGAGCAGAAGGGATTGCCAAACGTAAATCTAATACCTGATCAAGAAATGATTTATGTAAATCAACTTCTTTGGCGAAAGACGTGAAATCTTTTGCGTGCCACTCAACATCAGGTAATACTTTTATACCTGTTGCAGGATGCACAGGAGAAATAAGCGATTTCCCAGTTTCAGGATGCTTGCTATACCACCATTGTCCACCAGGAAACATTGCTGTCATGAATCTATGGCGCATGAGTGGTGAATGAGGTGGTGGAGGAACCATGTGCTTTCTATACGCTTCAAGTTCGCGCTCTGTTGTTTCCCATTTCTCACCAGAAAGCTCGCAGGTTTTTTCGCCTGTTTGCATGGAATCAAGGATTGGCTGAATTAATTTGTCGTAGTTTGGTGTTTTTGACATATGTTTAGAAGTGTTTGAAGAGCTAGAGGTGCTTGAGGTTCTAAACGTAAACTTTTAACTTTTCAAAACCCTCAAGCTCCTTTTATCCCTTCTGTTCTAAATACTTAAGATAACATTCATTGCAATTAACTACCTTATTCGGGAATGTTGCATTTTTATAGGCAGTGATCATTTTACCACACTCTCCACATTCAACTTGATAAGGCAAAGGTGAATTGGAATGCCGAATTGTGTTTTCAAGTCTTGTGAGAAAATGTCTTCGCGGAAGCGGTAATTGATGATCTTGATAAAATTTAAATTCTTGTTTTGTTATACTGTAACTTCTTTGAATTTCTTTATCATAAATCGGTACTCCAACATACTTTGTTTCATCAACGTCAACCAAACAGTCAGGAAGATCATCAGATATCAAACAATTACCAACTCCACTGGAAGGCATCACAATATTTGCTGTTTTTGGATCGAAAGTTGGGGCATCAAACATTTTGAGTTCCTCATCAGAGTATTGTGCGTACATGTTCCCCATTGAAAACTGTAATCCAGATTCAGAAAGTGCAGCAGGTAAGAATTCTCCATACTCACCACGATCCAGCATTGCACATTTAAGCTCATCAACTTTCTGCCAGTATTCTTCCTGTTTATATTGTTTATTAAAAATATAAAATTGTTTTCGTTTTAAGCCCGCACACCCAAAACAGTATTCACAGTTATGACAATCAATTGAGTATTCCATATTCGATGAGTACCAGCATCTTGCACAGAATTTGATATTTTCGCCTTTAACTTGATCAGCACTGTAGTATGTATTACTTCCCCACCCAATCCATACAGAAAATGCTGAATCCCTATGCTCAACAGCCATCGAGCATTCATATGTGTCCACTGCTTTATCAGACCAATAAGCATTAAAGCAACGTGTGCTCTCCTCAATATATTCACCATTACACTCTTCAGATCCAATATAAAAATTCTCTGGCCACACAGCCCCATCAAAGATGTCATAAAATTTATTAATAGTGTTTTGAAGATTTGGATAACAAGATAAATTTGTTTCTGAGATTTTCTTTTTCCATTCGTCTTCAGACAACTGTTCATTCCACCATAGATACTTTCTATTTCTCTTGTTTGTAGCACCAAAACAAAATTCACAATTTCGACAATCAAAAATAAAAGAGCAGTTAATACAATCACGGGACTCAAACGCATACTTGCAATTATACATTTTATTTACCCTGTTCATTGTATAACAATTTCTGGCAATATTTGTGTTTGTAAGATCTGTTGAGTCTTCAATATGGTAACCTATTGTTTGGTATTGTACGCGCTTAAGGTCCCAATTCCCAAATGTCATGTATGAATCCGAAACCTCAAGCGTATCAACAGATATTGTATTAATATCTTTTGGGTCTGCTCGTAAATTTCCAACAGGCACACTAAATGCGAGTTGCTTAAACTGATCAAAAAATGACTTTTGAAGATTGACTTCAAATCCTTTGTCCAGAAATTCAGCAACCGCCCACTCTTTATCAGTTATGACCTGAAAAGGACTGTCAGGATGTACAAAAGATAAAATAGGCTTGCCAGTTTCAGCATGCGGTTTCCACCAAATAGCAACTCCAGATGGAAACCCGAACAGTAAACGTCTGCGAGTTTCAGGATGCAAATCCGAAGGTGGCACATTAAATTTTTTGTACCAACCCAGTTCTTCCTCTGTCATATCCCATTTACGACCTGAGAGAGCACAAACCCGCTCACCAGGTTTAGTGGCGTTGAGGATTGTTTTGATTTTCAAGTCAAAATTTGGTGTATTACTCATATAATTTTGACGAAGATCCCTCCGTAGCTCCGAAGGAGCGAAGGGGGATGGTGTCGTAGTTTGGTGTTTTGGACATAGGTCTGGTTAGTCATCCTGAGCCGTAGGCGAAGAATCCCATTGCCAACAATGAGATTCTTCGTCGTCCTTCGACAAGCTCAGGACTCCTCAGAATGACAGGCGTCTAGCCATATTGTTCTAAATACCTCAAATAGCATTCTCTACAATATATCTTGCGATCTGGATATGTATTATTGTGAGCTATCTGGATCGATTTATTACATGCGCGACATGATGATCCAAGAATATCCATTGTGTTGATTTCGCACCATTGATCCTCAATACGTTTGATAAAATGCTCGCGACGAATTGGTACACCAAGTCGACGATGTAACTCTAATTCCATTGGGTGAATACTGAATGGTCGTTTTAACTTTTCATCCATAAAACCTACACCAAGCCACTCATCGCCTACATCATTAATGTGCTTTGGTAAGTCTTCAAGGGCGCGTATTGGTCTGTTTGACCAATCCCCATACGCCTCATCAAGAGCTGTGTCATAACAAAGCACACCAATCAATTTCTCTTCACCTTTCCAATTAAACGTAATAAAACCACCTGTGTGTTCAAAAGATGTTTGCATAAGCGTTGAAGGTACTGTGCGTCCGTATTCATTTTGATCAAGCATTGCGCATTTAATCTGATCAATTTTTTCCCAATAAGCAGCTTCTTCATAAGATGTATTAAAGATATGAAATTTTTTATGCTTGAGTCCTACACACCCAAAGCAGTTTTCGCATTCTAAACACTCAATACAGTACTCGCAGTTCTGACAACGAGTAATAATCCAAGAGAAAAAACAGCGCGAACAATTAACTGCGATTAAATTTCCAAAACAGTCTGAGCTTCCCGGATCACATCCCCAATGACAATTTTCTGTTCCTAGGTTTGCCCAGACAGTCCACGTACAATTTTTTGCTCCTTCTGAAAACCAGCCGCGATATACATCAATACATTTTTGCATGTATTCCCCTGTTGTATTTTCACTTTGTTCATTAAAATTTTCAGGCCATATCACTTCATTTCCAATTTGTTTTCTAAATGTATGATACAAATTATCAAAAACATCAAATGAACCTAAATTAACTTCGGCACGTCTCTTTTTCCATTCTTCTTCAGAAAGCTGTTTATTTTCCCAAAAAAATTTCTTATAGCGTTGATTCCAGCTCATGAAACAGTATTCGCAATTACGACAATCAAATATAAAATCACAATTTAAACAATCCCGTGATTCACGCACAACTCTGCATTTGTTTATATTGCGTCCTGCAACAACATTGTACGAATCCTGAACATTATTGCTCCAGTTGATTTCTGAAGAATTTTCAATATTGAGAGAATCAGCACTATAGGTGCAACGCTTTGAAATTGTTCCCTCAACAAAGAAACTGTTCTCATCCCCAAGACTATGACGCGCAATTGAATTTACAGGTTGTTTAAAATTTCGATAGGCACTCAACGGCACCTCAAACGCAAGATGCACAAGTTGATCAAGCACAGACGACGACAAATCAATCTCTTGCGAAATAGATGAAAAGTCCTCTTTATGCCAGTCATCATCTATCATTACTTTATATTTTGTGTGAGGATGCGTTGCAGTGATAAGAGGTTTTCCATTTCTGTAATCCTTATTCCACCACCAAGAGAAACCTGTTAATAAAATTAACAAGCGCATAAGAAATGTTCGTGGTGAGAATACTGGCACTGGCAAATTAAAATCACGAAGCATCTGTAGCGTGCGCTGATCAAGCATCCACTTCTGCCCAGTGAGTTCACAAACACGCTCACCGGGTTGGGTAGCGTCGAGAATGGATTTTATTTTATTGTCGTAGTTTGGGGTTTTGCTCATATATCTAGTCTGTCATCCTGAGGCTTTAGCCGAAGGATCCCATTGTTTAGCAATGAGATTCTTCGTCGGCTGACGCCTCCTCAGAATGACAAATGGTTTAGCCATATTGTTCTAAATATTTTAAGTAGCAGTCACGGCAATAAATCTTTCTTTCAGGATAATGTTTATTTTTTGTAGAAATAATACTCTTATTACACTGCGAACAATTTGTTTCAAAAAATACAGCAGATCCCTGCTCTTGAATCAAATCTAAAACTCTTTTGACAAAATGAACATTGGCTGGTGCAAGTTTCTGTGCCCTATAAAAATCAATCTCTGGTTTTATGAAAGCAAATTTGCGATTAAAACCTTCATCAAAAATTGGTTTGTTAATCCACTCATCGCTTAAACCATCAATGCAATCTGGAATCGCATTTGTCTGAACCACTTTATCCATGTCAGGCTCAGGTCCAGCAGCCCCCATGCTTTCGGGCTCATACACACGCGCACCAAGCTTTTTCATTTCATCCGCATCAGACATATAAATTATTGGCGCACCACAATACAGAGGATACACAAGAAGCAAAGAAAGTGGTAATGGTTCACCATACTCGCCTCGATCCAACATTGCACACTTTAGCTCATCTACTTTCTGCCAATACCCTTCTTCACTATATTGTTTGTTTAAAATGCAGAACTTCTTTCTTTGCAAACCAACACATGCGAAACAATTTTCACAATTATAACAATATATACAATACTCCATGTTTTGTGAATCTTTTACTGTATGACAAAATTTTACATTGGCACTTGAAACAGCTGTGTTCGTACAATAAATATTATTCGCTGCAACAGGTGCTGCAACAAATGCACAATCGTATGAATTGTCATACAAATATGTTCCGTAATAAATATTTCTAAAAGGGCCGTCTATGCCGTTCACTACATATTTGCAATCAGTTGCATTGTTCATGTAATCTCCCACCACATTTGTACAGTGCTCCTTAAAACTTTCAGGAAAAATAGTTTGCTCTTTCATTAGTGAAGTGAACTTTAATTTCCACGATTCTAAATTTGATCTGCAACCAAGATTTACTTCAGCATGCTTTTGTTCCCAATCTTCTTTTGAGAGTTGTTCATTGAACCAAATATATTGACGGTTGCGCTTGTTTGTTGCTCCAAAACAATAACTACAATTATGACAATCAAATATAAAATCGCACTCCATGCAGTCTAAGCACTGAAGTGCAAATCTAACTTTGTACAAACGATGTGACTGAACAACATGAAATGAATTTTTGATTTGAGTTGATGCTGATATCTCACTACAATTTTCTATATCAAAAGAATCAACACTAAAGAGAGAATTTTTTGAACGACATGCTAAATTAAAATAACTGTTTACATCACCCATTGATGCCAGAACAATTGAATTAACAGGTTCTTTAATAAATTTTGTGCCAGGCAATGGTACATTTTTTTGCAGAGTAACAAGCTGGTCCAACAAGCTTGTTTGGGCATTTACTACTGAATTATTATCTAGAAAATCTTTTGCATACCACTCTTGATCTGGAAGCGCTTTAAAACCTGAATTTGGATGAATAGCTGAAACAAACTGTTTACCTGTTTCCGGATGCGTCTGGTACCAAAATTGATACATTATATAAAAAGATACTAGCTGTTTCATCCTGGTTAATGGCGAACGCTTTGAAGGTGGTACATTAAACTTTTTGTACCAACCGATTTCTTCTTGTGTCATTTGCCATTTTTCGCCCGTGAGTTCACAAACCCGCTCGCCAGGTTCTGTGGCGTCGAGGATTTCCTTGACCTTGGAATCGTAGTTTGGGGTTTTGCTCATACACATCTGTCATCCTGAGCGTAGCGAAGGATCCCATTGTTATTCAATGAGATTCTTCGTCGGCCTTCGGCCTACTCAGAATGACAAGTTATTTTAGCCGTGTTGTTCTAAATACTTAAGATAACACTCATGACAATAAACTTTCTTATTTGGGAACGCTCTGTTAAATGCTGTCTTTAATTCTTTTGAGCACTGCTCGCATTTAACATCTATCATCCGTCCACAATTAAGCTGTGAGTACAACTCAAGTACACGACGAATAAAATGTTTGTTTGATGCAGCAATACCCATCTTTTTATACATCTCAAGCTCAGGTTTGTAATAAGTGAACTTTCGACCTTGCACTGGATCATTAATAGGCTTATTGGCCCATTCGTCAGGATTGATATCTTTAATATTATCCGGAACAGTTTCAGGATCTAAAGCCTCAACATTCTCTGTTAACTTTTCTCCATATGCATCATAAGACGATGGCTCAAAATCAAGAGCACCGAGAATTTTTCCTTCATCAGGTTCAGCTGCATAATAAATTGGCGCTCCTGCTTCTGGAAAGTACCCAGGCCCCATAGACATTGGAAAAAACTGACCATACTCTCCACGATCCAACATCGCGCACTTTAGCTCATCTACTTTTTGCCAATACTCCTGTTCTGAATATTCTTTATTAAAAATATGAAAACGTTTCTTGCGCAACCCAATACACCCAAAACAATGTGTGCAGTCATAACAAGTCATGCAGTATTCACAATCATCACATCTGTTTGTGCAGAATCCAAATTTACAGTTTGCAGCAGGCAAAGGCCCAAAACACCCATAAACATTTTGAGCAACAACTCCAGCACTGAACATTACATTTTCAGACTTTTCAAATAATGCAAAACTGTAGCATGCAGTACTACTGTCCTCAGCCATCCAAACGTCCTTTAGATCATGACATCGGATTAAATATTCTCCAGTGCAATCATCACATTGAACATTAAAATTCTCTGGCCAAACAGCTTTGTCCTGCATGATCTCGTTATAGAATCGCTCCTTGTACTCTTCCAAAGTCTTTCGGCTACCAAGATCAATAGCCGCAACCTTATCACGCCAAACTTGTTCAGAAAGCTGTTCATTAAATAACAAGAACTTTGCATTACGCTTGTTCCATGCACCAAAGCAGTTTTCACAATTGCGACAATCAAATACAAATGAACAATTCATACAATCAAAAGATTCACGAACAAACTTTGATCCATGAATTCTTTGCGAGTGCAAAGCATTAAATGAGTTCGTGATTTTATTTGAAGTTTGAAATTCTGCAGAGCTCTCAACATCAAGTGAATCGTTTCCAAAAAAACAATTCTTTGTTCTGCATCCGCTAACGTAGTAAGAATTAACATCTCCAAACGAAGCACGAGAAATTGAATTCTCAGGAATCTCCATATTCCGTGAGTGATTGATTGGAACCTCAAGTTGCAGATCTCGCATTATCTCAAAAAATGGACGCTCAGAATCATACTCACGATTTATCTTTGCAAAATCCTGTGCAAACCATTTGTCATCAGGGAGAATTTTAATGCCAGTTGCAGGATGAATATGCGATAACACTGGCTTGCCGGTTTCATAATCCTTATTCCACCACCACTGATAAGCAGCAGCGTAGCCTAAAAGAATTTTCATCCAAGTTAAATGGCACCATGGGCTTGGTGGCACATTAAATTTGCGATACCAATCAATCTCATTCTGATCCATCATCCATTTTTCACCTGTGAGAGCACAAGATCTTTCAGATGGTTGGAGATTGTCTAGTATTGTTTTGACTTTCTGATCGTAATTTGGGGCTTTTGACATATGCATTACCTGTCATCCTGAGGAACGAAGTGACGAAGGATCCCATTGATCGTTGGGATTCTTCGGGCCGTTAGACGGCCCTCAGAATGACAAATTAATATTATCCATTAGTTTCTAAGTATTTAATATAGCATTTCTGACAAAAAATCTTGCGGTCAGGATACAAGCGATTCTTTGCATATTCAACTTCCTTTTTACATAATGCGCAAATTCCTGATTGATATTCATCCAAGTTTAGCTCGAACCATAAATTCCATACACGACTAATAAAATGCTTAGCTGGAATAGGAGTTTTTAATTTCTTATATAATTCTAATTCAAGCGGATGATAAGTAAAAGGTCGATTATATAATTCAGGGTCTTGAAATACATGTTTACTAAATGATTCAGTTTCAATAGTATCAACAGCATCAGGCACAAAATTCAAATCTTCAAATGTTTTACCTTCCCAATCTCCAAAAGCCCCATTGAGCCCATGATCATACGATTGAATACTTAATTCTTGTTTTTCTTTTTCAGCCCAATCACTAAAAATTGTACGGCCATTTGATGAATCATGCGGAACACAAGTAAAGGCACCAGAAAAATATTTACCATATTCTCCACGCTCAAGCATATCACATTTAATATGATCAAGAAGAGCCCAATATTCGACTTCACTATATTGCTTATTTAAAATACAAAAATTTTTATGCCTAATATTTGTACAACCAAAACAATTTTCACACTCAGAACATTCAATGCAATACTCAACATTTTGACACTGAGAAACAAAATAAGAAAAATACGCTTGTTTACAGTTAATTGCCGCTGGACTTTCATAACAATTATTTGAACCTGGAAATAATCCAAACGCATTATGTTCTGCTCCTGACTGACTCCAAATGGAATACCACTCATCTTTTGCATTTTCACTTCCCCAGCATTTATAACAATCAATACACTTATCCAAATAATCTCCAGATGAATTCTGACAGTTAGTGATAAAACCATTTGGCCACACAGCTTGCGAATTTAATACATCACGAAACTTAGCTTCATGCTCATTCATTACTGATCGCGAACAAGTATTTACCTGCGCAAATCTTGTTTCCCATTCTTCTTGCGTTAACTGCTCATTAAACCATAAGTATTTTTTATAGCGTTTATTCCATGCACCAAAACAATGTTCACAATTTCTGCAATCAAACATAAACCAACAATTCATACAGTCATACGATTGACGAATCCAGTAGCAATTTGAAATACGATGTGAGTGACAAATATTCTGTGATTGAAAGATGTTGTTTGAAAGCACTGCCTCAACAGTATCTTCTGCATCCGTTACATTTTCCATATAGGCGCAACGCTTTGATTTGGTTGCAACAACAAAATAACTATTCTCATCTCCAAATGAAGCTCGTGCTATGGAGTTGTGTGGAGGTGTAAAATTTTTACTTACACTGAACGGAACAGTTTTTACAAGCTGTAAAAACTGATTAAAGAAACCTTGTCCAAAATCGTACACAACACCCATGTTTGTATAATCGCTTGAAAACCATTCTTTATCTGAGACAACTTTAAACCCTGAGTGCGGATGAACATGTGTCAAAATCTTTTTCCCAGTTGTTGCATCTTTGTTCCACCACCAAGAAAAACCAGCCCATGCAGCGCCGAATAATTTCATGCGTGTTTCAGGTGCGTATGGCGATGGTGGCACGAAAAAATCTTTATACCACTGGATTTCTTTTTCTGTCATTGTCCATTGATTGCCTGAGGCAACGCAAACCCGCTCGCCAGGCACTGTGGCGTCGAGGATTGTTTTGATTTTCAAGTCAAAATTTGGTGTATTACTCATATTATTAAATCCCTAACGAAGCTCTGAAAGAGCGAAGTGGGATGGGGTTTGGGACATAATATTATATTAATGACCAATGACCAATGACCAATTCACAATGAATGACCAATGACTTAATGTCAAAATGTTTTATTATTTATTCATTTTTTTTAAATTCCGTCTCAGGATGAAATGCTGGATTGGTAGGTTTAATGAATGCCACATTTGGTGCACCTCCTATTTGGTCAATATCACTTGTACGACGCTGTAAAAGCCATAAGGCACCTTCAATATCAGCAGGATGAGGAATGTAACCAAGATTACGCTCCTTCTCAGCCCTATCCACTAAACGATCTCGGTTTCCAGAGATAGGTAAATCTGGGTGTTCAGCTAACCATTGTTTCAACCAATTTGGATCAATAACCAATGATGCAATAGCACTTAATCTTGTTTCAACATGAATCCAATTACTTTCTAATTCAGGCAATTTTTGTTCTAATTTTTTTATAGCTTCTTCTAAGGCCCTAAGGGCAAGCTCACCAAAACCTTTGCCACGAAAACCACTTTCTTTATCAATCCGTCGTGTGTGAACAATCCAGAAACGTTCTTTGCTTCGATCTGTGGTCTGGTGTGTTACGTCATCCATTTGCGTTGTGAGGGTTGATTTGAAACTTAAAACCCTTTCTCCTGAATCAGCGAATCCTTCTAATTCAATGCGACCTAGGTGCGTAAGGTGTTTGTGCTCTGGATTATTTACGACCTCTACTGTAAGCATTCCTTTTATTTCCTGCCCTTGAGATCGTAAGGGAATTTCAACAGTTCTACGAATTTCAAACTCATCTTCCTTTCCAGAAACACTCATGTCAGGTAATTTGAAATCAACGTGAAGTGCATGACGAGTTTCCGTTTGCGCAGTATTTTTAAATGAGATGTCTCTTGGATTTGATTCTGTCATACTTTATTAATCTATTTAGCATCAAACACTTTTTGCAATGCCAGCAGTTCTTCCCGCTTCAACCCCTTGTGCTTTCACACGCTTTGCGCGCACAGAAGGGTCTTCATCACTCACGCGCACCTTTGTATTACCGTTTGATTGTCTATCCAAAATTACACTTGTAATAGACATCCCTTCACGCGT
>JBDRLV010000062.1:0-10503 GCA_043812755.1 Patescibacteria group bacterium
AATAAACGCATCCTGACCAGTGAGCTGTCCTTTGGAATTATAGTATTTATTGAATTCTTTTAATCCTTTCTCAAGAGTTTTTGTGAATTTGTTTTCTTCATTAGATAATTCTTGAAGAATTTTTTCCTTTTCTTGTTTAAGCCATGGAAACGCTTCTTGATAATGGTCTACATATGTTGATCCAATAATTGAACAAAATAATTCTGTTATTCCAAGCGATCTACCATAACGAACAGCTCTTCTGCAAAGACGACGAGTAAAATAACCTTGGTCTTTATTTGATGGAACTGCACCATCAGCAATTAAAAAAGTTGCAGCTCTTAAGTGGTCAAGAATTACACGAAATGCACGTGTCTGTTTTGGCTCGGCTCCATATGTTGTGTTTGATAATAACTCCAATTGTTTTTTTGCTTCATTAAATATATCAATCTGAAAAATGTCAGGACTATCAATAACTGCAGATAACAATCGCTCTAACCCACCACCAAAATCAATATTTTTTGCAGGGAGTGGCTCAAAGCCATCAGGAGTTTTTTTATATTGCATGAAAACATTATTGCCTATTTCAAAATACCGTCCACAATCACAATTTACATGGCAGGCTTCATTATGAAACATTGAATTTTCATGTAATTTTAATCCTTCTTTTGGATCAAAATCCCAAAATATTTCAGAGTCTGGGCCACCTGGTTCTCCAACTGGCATATTGGCTGTTACACCTGAGCGAGACCACCAGTTTTTATCTTCTCCATAATATGAGATTCGTTTTCCTATTTCAGCTTCAACTCCTTCTTGTTCAAATAAGTGCTTCCAAATCTCTGCAGCTTCAGTATCTTGAGGGATATTCTCTTCTTTTTTACCATTGAAACAAGTGATGTATATTCTATTTGGATCAAGTGACAATTCATGAACAAGAAAATCAAACATCCAAGGAATTTGTTCTTTTTTGAAATAATCTCCAAAAGACCAGTTTCCTAACATTTCAAAAAAAGTTGTGTGTCTGCTATCCCCTACTTCATCTATATCATTTGTACGAAAACAACGCTGTGAATCAGCAACTCGCTTCCCACTCTGGTGTGGTTCGCCAAATAAATAAGGAATCATTGGTTGCATTCCAGAACTTGTGAAAAGTGTAGTTGGATCATTTTCAGGAATTAAAGAAGATGAAGGAACTATTGTATGTCCTTTCATTTCAAAATAGTCTAGATATTTTTTTCTTAGTTCATCAGCTTTCATACTATGTGCTTGTAGTATCTCCTGTTGGGAGTGTTTCTGCAGGCCTTGAAGATTTTAATACTCTTCTTTTTAGCCCTGCAATCATATCATATATTTCAGGACTTTTCAGAAGATAGGCTGTGCAAAAGTATACCATAAGTCCTGCACATCCTGACAATAGCCCCTGTGTCAGTACTCCAAAAAATGTTTCTAGTGAAAAGAAATCTACAACAATTGATTTCATTGACTGAATCACTACTACTGCTATTAAACCAGCCAGCATCATTTTTAATAATGATTTAGTGATAAAAGATTCGTTAAAAGCTCCAACTTTAATGCGTAATACAGGCCATAAAATACATATATTTATAATTAAAGAAAGAGTATATCCCATTCCTAAGCCTACTACTCCGAAATATTGTTTTAATATAATTGCAGATATTGTGCCAATAGTTATTGAAATAACTCCTGAAACTAACGGAGTTACTGTATCATGGAAAGCAAAAAAGGCTCTTGAAATAATAAAAATAACTGATTGAGCAATAAAACCTAAAGCAAAAAAAGCTAAAGTGTCAGCCGTTAATATGGTTGCTGCCCAATCAAAATGACCTGCACCTACAACAACGCGTACAATTTGGGCTCGCAGTAATAAAAAAATAATCATTAGTGGCATGATTAAAAAAAGCGTATTACGAATTGTAGATGATAATGCACTTTTAAAACCTTCAAAATCTTTTTCTTCAATAAGTTGTGAAAATGTTGGAAAAGCTGCAATTGCAAATGGTATAGCAATAATTCCTAGTGGGAAAAATTGGATATTGTAAGCAAATTGGAAGATAACAACACTGCCAACTGCAAGTGATGACGCAAGAATCGTAAGAATCAATATTTGGATTTGAGATACTCCAATTCCGAGAACTCTTGGCAACATTAGTTTAATTACTTTCATTGTATCCTTATCTTTGATTGTGAATGACCATTTATATTTATACCCTAATGATTTTACCCCTAAATATTGTACTACAAGGTGCAAAAGCGATCCGAAGACAACCCCCCATGCCAGACCTTGAGGTCCAAGATAATCAACAAAAACAAGCGCACCAATTATTATTCCAACATTATAAAAAATCGGTGCTAATGAATAAATAAAAAAACGTTTAACTCCTTGCAGTACGCTTCCATATATCACTGATATTGAAAGTACAATTTGAGACAAGAGCATTATTTTTATAAATAATGATACTTGGTCTTGTTTGAGTTCACTAAACCCAGGAGCTATAAAGTGTGAAATTGGATTAGAAAAAATGAGTATCAAAAATGATAATAAAATCATCCCAGTTACAATAATCGTTATAAGGTTATTTGTTAACCTCCATGCTGCTTCTTTATTTTCGGTTTTTAATCCATAATAATATCTTGTAAACATTGGTATGAAGCTTGCTGACACAGCTCCAATTACCAAAAGTTGAAACAAAAAATCAGGAATTTTAAAAGAAGCATAATAGATATCCAAAACATCTCCTGCACCAAACTCACCCGCTAATATTCTGTCTCTTATTAAACCAACAATTCTGCTTGCAAATGAAAGAACGCCGACAACAAAAGCGGCGCTTACAATCGACTTAGTTTCCTTAGTTATAAATTTCAGCATCAATTTTTATGCTTTTTTTGCAAAATATGAAACTTTGCAATTACTCCTAGTCCCAATGCAATAAGCACAAGTAAAAAACCAATAATAGCACCAATAACTCGATTATGAAGTGTTAAAAACGGTATTGAGATAACAATTTTATCCTCAGATGATTCATGTGTTGGCCCAGTTATTTTCATTGTTACTTCAAAATCTCCGTATGAATGATATGTGTGTTGCACATCTTTTCTATTTGAGGTTACTCCATCTCCAAAATCCCATTCAAATCTATAGCCAGGCATGTCAGGAGATACAGCTTCAAAATTAAATGTATTCCAACTAATTCTTGAATATTTAAAAATTGCACTTTGTGAGAAACTGAAAACAACTTCTTCATCTGCAACCTTTTGTCCGTCTTCATCTTGTTTTGTTTCATCTTTGTTATCAGAAAAAGTATCTTTAATGATATTTTCAATTTTTTGAATTACTCCATTATCTTCAGAATCAACTTGTGCTTGCTGTACTTCTTCTGGTGCTTTTACTGCTTCAATAACTGGTTCTTCAACTATTTTTGGCAATTCTGTTTTTGAAGGGTCTAAAGGAAACGCATCGTTCGGATCATTAACACCATCACCATCCGAATCTTTGTTATTTGGATTCGTGCCGAGCTCTTTTTCCAAGGAATCGTTTAAACCGTCATTGTCATCGTCGTCATCGCAGGCATCTCCCAAACCATCGTTGTCGTTATCATTTTGATTTTGATTTGATACATTTGGACAATTGTCATTATCATCAGGAGTTCCATCTCTATC
The DNA here is from genome assembly GCA_043812755.1 of Patescibacteria group bacterium. Classification (GTDB taxonomy): domain Bacteria; phylum Patescibacteriota; class Patescibacteriia; order UBA9934; family GWF2-40-263; genus JBDRLV01. The sequence goes on from JBDRLV010000062.1 coordinate 3,658, forward strand.
TTCGTCAAATACTGGCTCAATTAAATTTGTCATTGAAACATTATTATCAGAATTTTGATCTTGTGGATCAGTGCCTTGTATTTCAGCTCTAATATTAAAGGTAGCTTTTGGAATAACAAAATCAACAAATACTTCTTCAGTTGCACCATTTGCTCGAAGTGAAATTGCCTGTGAGTTTCCAATTGGAATATCCCCTTGATAAAAGGAGACATAACCTGAAACATCTGTGTCGCCTATATTTCTAATTTTTGAATAAATTCTAACCATATCCCCTGCAATAAGAGTATCTTTTGAAAAATTAATACCGTTTTGTGGAATTGATAAATCAACCAATGCAGCATTTGCAACGCTGGATGTTAATAAACAAATAATTGCTATTAAAAACGATATTTTTTTCATATTTATAGAAAATGAAATTATTCCCATTTTCTTAAGACAATCATTAATACTGCGAATATAATAACGAAAAAAGCTATGAAATACAATAAACCAATTGTTGATGGTGAATGGATAAATGGTAGCCATGGCACATTCATGCCATAAAAGCCAGCAATCAGAGTAGGCGCCATTAAAGAGGCTGATATAATAGTCAATAATGTTACTATCCTATTTGTTCTATGTGACAACAGTGCTTCGTTTACATCAAAAAGTCCATCAATGATTAATTTTAGATTATCACAAGTCAACCATATGGTATCCAACAAATCTTCTGTATCACCAATATACGGAGCTAGTTCTTTATTTATAAATGGTCTTTTTGTATTTTTGAGTACGTCCAACATTTTTCTTTGAGGATCTATTATGTGTCTAGTGTATAAAATATTTCTTCGTACTCTTCCTAATTCAACAGTTGTTTTTCTTGCGTGCGTATTTTGAAGATCAAGTTCAAGTCTTTTCACATCTTCATCAAATGAAGTAATGAGTGGCATTGTTTTCTGGAAAAGGTGTTGTAATAATTCTTGCAAAGTATAGCCTGAGCCTTTTGAAAATACTCTTTTTTTATAATCCTTATTTTTTTGAATTTTTTTGACAAAAGTTTCAACTGCTCTAAAAGGATGATTTGTGATTGTGATTAACAAATCATTCATTATGAAAACATACAAAGACTTTCCTTCGATTCTTCCAGATTGTGTATCAATATGTGGAATATGAAAAACACAAAATATATATTTTTCATAAGTATCAACTTTTGAAATAGGTGTTCCAGTTTTTATGTCATTAAAATCAAGTGGATGAAAATCAAAATTCGATCTTAATTTCTTTAGATCCTCCTCTTGTATTTTTCTATAATGAATCCAAGTACTGTTTTTATCTTTTATAATTACTTGTGACACAAGATTACTTTTTATGGCCAAATGTGTAATTAAATTTTTTGTGCTTAATTGGTCCTAACATTGCAAGATGAAGTTCAGCCAGCATGTATTTTATAGCTATATTCATTCTGCCGTCTCTATCCATTCTCCTAATTGAAACAGGTATTTTTGTATTTTTTAAAAAACCAAATTTTCCAAATTCATTTATTCTCCTCGCATAATCATGATCTTCACAAAAAGTAATCTCTTCATCAAAGCCATTTATTTTTTCATGTGCATCTTTGTTAACAAGCATACAAAACCCTGGTGCATGTGGGAAAAGCGATCCCCATGACCTAACATATATATTATACGCCTTATGAAGGAAATGGTCGATGAATTCATCACTAAGTGGGAATACATCACAGGTTGCTAAATCTAATTTTCTTTCTAAAAATTCTCCAAGGGCGTTTTCGAGAAAGTTTGGATCTCTTAATTCAACATCAGCATCAAGAAATAAAAGCACATCACTTTGTGCAACTTTAGCACCAGCGTTTCTGCCAAATGAAATTAGACCGCCTTTAACAACTTTAGCACCGAATGACTCTGCGATTTGTTTTGTGTTATCAACAGAATCAGCATCAGCTACAATTATTTCTTTGGGTTGCAAAGTTTGGGCCCTGATTGATTTAAGCAAATTTGGGAGGTGGTACTCCTCGTCTTTTGCTGGTATTACAATACTAATCATGAAACTATTTTACTTTATAAAATATTTACAGTCAATTATAAAAGCTTGATAAATATTGAATAAACGAGTATAACTTAGTCATATGGAATCAAATAAAAAAGCAGGTTTTGTAGTAATTCTTGGTCGGAGTAATGTTGGAAAATCAACACTGCTTAATTCTTTTATTGGATCAAAGATAGCAATCACTTCACCAAAGCCACAAACAACAAGATTGCCTGTTCAGGGCATTCTAACCCAAGGTGATTCTCAAATTGTATTTGTTGACACACCAGGAGTGTTTCAAAAATCAAAGGACAGGTTGACTTCTACCCTTTTGAAATCTGTAAAAGAAGCGCTGGAAGAAGTGGATATTGTTCTTTATGTTGTTGACCCTACACGAGAAGTTGGCAATGAAGAAAAGCAAACGCTTCATTTTTTGGAAAGTACGACTTGTCCAAAAATCTTAGTTATAAATAAATGCGATTTACCAAATAAAAATTATCTATACCAATATAATGACTTGGGTATTGAATTTAATGAGGTCATTGAAGCATCTGCACTTAGAGGCACACACATAAATTCACTTATTGAAGCAATAAAAAAGTATCTACCAGAGCATGATTTCTATTATCCAGAGCATCAATTTTCAAACATGCCACATGAAGTTTGGTTGGCAGAACTTATCCGTGAAAAATTGTTTTTACGTTTGCGCCAAGAGGTGCCATATACAACCCATGTCCAAGTGGATGAGATTGAGGAGCGCGAGTCTGGAATGATGTATATAAAAGCAACCATCTTTACAACAGATGATCGCTATAAAAGTATTATAATCGGTAAAGGGGGTCGTGGAATTAAAGAGATAGGCCAGTCTGTCAGAAACGAATTGGAACAAGTATTGCAAAAAAGTTTATATCTAGATCTGAATGTAGAAGTAGATCCGCATTGGGAAACAAGGTTAGCTTAACTTTTCTCCAGAGGCCCAAGCTCGTAATTTTTCTTCTGTTGTGGATCCGCATATCCATTGTCCAGAATCAGTATTGATAAAAAACGGGACTCCTCCACACATGTCTTTATCAAGATCTTTTTGTTTGTTTGCATTTTCTGTATTTTGCCAAGTTTCAAGTTTTTCAATTTTAATTCCTTCTGAAATTAATTTATCTATAATAGGCATCATGTCCAAACAGTGTGGGCAACTTTCGCCATAAAATTCATATAAAGCCATAACGTATGAAATTATTATTAAGTAAACATTATCTTACCATAATTTTTATTATTTTACTTGCTGTCATGCTCTTAAGCTATAGGTTTGGTTCTGATATATTTTCGTCAGATAGTTCTAATCAGAAAAAACATAATACAGGAGAAATCTTATTTGTTAATGGATCAGCAAATTTACAATCATTTTTAAATAAAGTGCCAGCAGAAAAAACAACACTTATAAAAAGAGGGCAGATATTACAAACAAACGAAAAAACAGTTGCACTTGTAAAACTAACAGATCAAACTTTCCTTGGTCTTTCATCAAATACAGATGTTGAATTTACTAGTTTGTTAAATGACAAAATCGAGATCTTTCTCAAAAGAGGAAGAATAATGATTACCAATAAATCAGATCAAGTTGAATTTGTGGTAAATACAAGTTTTACTCAAAACTCTTTTTATCGTGGATTGGTGTCATTTGTTAATTATGATTTCAAAGATGAAATCAGTGTCATCCCTTTTGGAACTGAAGTAAGTACTTTTTTAGAAAAAACAAAATTACAAATGAAATCTTCAGATAGTATAAACATTCATGAATCTGAACCAGTTGAATATAATGTGTTCTTTTTTGACCCTGAATCAAGTAGTGAAGTAGATTTTTATCAGTGGTTTACTGAGTTTGACAATCTATAAATTTTCCGTATACTTGCTTTGAACAACGGAGGTGGTCGTGATAAATACAGCGCGTGTAGGAAGTATTGATGAATTTGAACATGTTCTTTCAAATATAACTGGAAACACAGTTGTTGAGATTACTGCAAATGGGAATCGCCCACTGATTGAACGCCTGACCGTTCTTGAGGGAGCGGTTTTTGATTTTGATGATACTTTATCAACCAAAAATACGTGGTCGGATATTCGTAAAACATTGCGTGTGCCATACCTCTCAATGGAAGAAGATGATCTTGACCGGCATTTGATGAGATTGCGCGACCCTTGTGATCATCTAGATGTCTTTTCTGAAGACTGGTGGCAAAGAGGATTTAGGCTTGCAAACTTGCCAACTATCGAGGGTGCATGGCTAGCAAGGTGCTTTGATCGATTCATCCAAGCTGGTGTTCATCTCAAAGACCTCGAGGTGGTTGGTCAACAAATGCCTCTTCGCGAAGGTTCTAAACTATTACTTAAACTGTTTGCCAAGAAAATAATTGTGAGCTTTGGGATTGCAGAAGTAATACGAGCATGCCTCCACCACAATGACATGCGTGGTATTGCAATCGCAGCTACAAGTTTACATGCCGATGAGCAAACAGGTGCAATCGTTGGGTACAACGAAGATACACTTGTTACTACAGCAACAAAAAAAGTCGTTGTGGACGGCTTTTTGGAAACATGCAATCTTGAACCAGAAGTGGTACTTGCAATCGGTGACTCAATTTTTGACATTGACATGATGCCTGAGGGTGGTTGCAATATCATGATTTTCCCAACATCAGAAACAGGAAGCAAGAAAATGGCTGCCATGCGAGGCGGAGATGTTCGGAAACTTTGGGGAAAGCTTTCCGCAATCGTAATTGGTGATTCGCTTCTTCCTTTGCACAACATGATAGTCAACTCAAGACTTTAATCATTCAATCACAGCACCACCTAACATCATTTCATTGTTATATAAAACAATTGACTGACCTGGTGTAACAGCGCGCTGAGGCTTCTCAAAGGTGACCGAAACTTGGTCGCCTTTTATTTTTGTTATTGTGCAGTTTTGAAGTTCCTGACGGTATCTTATTCTAGCTTTGCACTCAAACGGAGCTCTTATATTTGCAAACCAATTGCTCTGACCAGCAGACAAATCTGATTGATAAAGTTGCTGATCATAATTACTAGAAACAATGAGTTCTTTTGTTTTTTGATTTTTACTTATTACATAATATGGCTGTACCCCTGCAATATCCAAGCCATGGCGTTGCCCTATTGTATAAAAATTAATTCCTTTGTGTTTCCCTATCACTTTGCCATCAGTTGTAATAACATCACCAGGATCCTCGGGAATGTTCTCGCTTAAAAAATCATCCATGTTTATTTCTCCAATAAAACAAACTCCTGTGCTATCTTGTTTTTCAGCAGTTGTAAGATTGAGTTCAACTGCTATTTTACGAACCTCAGGTTTTGTCAAATTACCAAGCGGAAATAAAATCCGTGGAACAACTTCTCTTGTTATTGCCCAAAGAAAATATGTTTGGTCTTTGTTTTTGTCAGTGGGTTCGTAAATGCACATAGCGTCTGTCATTGCGAGGCCTTTAGGCCGAAGCAATCTTCTTAACCGAAAAGATTGCTTCGTCGGTCCTTCGACAGGCTCAGAACCTCCTCGCAATGACAGGCAGTTATCTATCTTTGCATAATGTCCTGTTGCAATGTAATCACAGCCCAGTTTATCAGCTTCCTGCACCAGTCGATCAAACTTAATATATTTATTGCACATTACATCAGGATTCGGAGTTCGGCCTCTATTAATTTCATCGAACATGTACTGAACAACATGATTGCGATAATCTTCTTCAAAATCATAAGTCACAAATCGAATTCCAAGCTGCGCTGCAACACGCATTGCATCTCTGCGGTCCTTTTTCCAAGTACATCCTCCAAATCGCTCATCAGACCAATTTTTCATAAAAGCACCAACCACCTCATAACCTTGCTCTAATAATAAAGCAGCCGACACACTAGAGTCGACGCCACCTGACATTCCTAATAATACTTTTTTACCCATAGCTAGCGGTTATGTCTAAAAATTTTTGGTAATCTTCTCTCACAACAAACAAGTCAGTGAATTTAATTGTTTCATTATATTTTTGAAGTAGATCTGAGTACTCAAACATTGGAATATATCGTACACCGTTAATTATTTGTTTTTCAACATAGATATCTTGGATCTCATGATCGCATTCACCAAAATGTGACAACTCACTTGAAGTTGAGTGTGAAAAATATCTAATGTTATTATTTTTACAAATTTGAATAAGTTTTTGAAGATCTTTCAAATCATCTTTGTTTTTATCTTGGAAACGCATAATACGTTTTGGAGGGATTCTGTAAATCAAAGATCTTGACCAATAGTTTTCTTTCTTTTTTGCTGATTCAAAAAGCATTTCAATAAGCTTGCCGTCTCGAAGCTGCGCATACTCATATGGATCTGTTGGAATTGAAATCTCAACTTCTTTTTGTGAAAATGCCTGCTCAACAGCATGTGTAAATCCAACTTTTGTTTTGTGAAAATAAACTTGATCAAGCATGTGATATCTTGCAAGTAATAAATCTTCAAAAGCCCTCACACCATTTTCTTTGATTGAAAATACAAGGCTATTACTTTTTTGTGTAATTGACATGCTTGATATCATCCAATCAATATCATATTGCCCATAAGCAACTCCGCAGTAATAACTATCTCGCAGAAGATAATCCATTCTGTCACAATCAACTTCCCCTGAGATAATCCCTTGTAGAATTTTATGAAGAGTTGGGGCCTTCTTTTCAATTTCCAAAAATGATTTTGATGGATTAACGTCATGATGAATAAGTGAGCACACGTCTTGAGCAAAGTCTTCTCCAAAAATTCCTTCTTTTGCAAGT
>JBDRLV010000063.1:0-17953 GCA_043812755.1 Patescibacteria group bacterium
CCGTCAGGTATCTCAATGTTGAGATCATCGAAAATAAGAGATGTGATAAAGCGTGACGCTGTTCCAAGGTCTGTATCTGTGTTGCCGTCAGAAACAATAAGATGATATGACCCTGTATTTCCACCCTCCGCGTATTCAATAAAATTCAAGGTCTTAATTGAAACAGGGCCATTGTCTGCATCCACAACAAACTTGGCGATTGACATATCTTCTGCCGGATCCCTACTTCCAAAAGGACTGGTTAAACTTAAATTCACAACAGCTTCCCCTAGCTCTTCTGCAGAAACAGGCGCCTCTGGGAATTGAAGTGTTGTTCCCTCAATTGTTCTGGCAGTCCATCTTCCTGCGGAAAGACTCATGTGTTTTATGTCTAAACGATACCAGTCGTTATTATTAGTGGCGTCTCCTTTTACAACAAAAGTCTTTGTTTCTCCGTCAGCTACTTCGAATGATAAATCAGTAAACAAAAGATCGTTGGGAACATATTTTGTCCCTGAAAACAAAACAGTGGCGTCTTCATAATCAAAAAGCTGATAATTCTCAACAACCGAATCAATGTTTCCTTCTTCTAATGAAAGTGCTGAAATAGTCACATCACCTCCCTCGGCAGAAACCGAAAAACGCAACAACTCTTGTTCTCCTTGAACTGTAAATCCCGAAGGAGAACGAGTGTCAATCGATATGGTTGCAGTCCCTTCTGTATCAAAGGGATATGCCGATACGAATCCGTAAGGAAGGACTAGACAGAATAAAAGAAAAGCGAACAATAAATATTTCATATGTCTAATAAAAATGTTTTTTAAATACAATGATCCTGAAATCCTGTGCCAGCAGGCTTCTTCATGGTATCAATCTTGTGTTGCCATGAAAATGGGATCGCAATTGATGTTAATATAAGCAAATTGATTATTATACCCTTATAGTATAACAAAAAAAACGAACCTTGTCATAATAAATTGTGGCTTAACTTAAAAACAATCCGCACTGAACGCCCCACAAGAGTATGAAGTACAAGCTGTGCTTGACTTCATACTATAGATTGAGGCATTACTTGTGGTATATAAAAAGCACTCGCATGAGTGTCTTTGTTTTCCGCGACAAATTCTCATCTTTCAAGGAGATCCTTACGTCGGCCTTCTTACTTCGCCCTTCCTACTTAGCTCCTTTGGGGCTTCGAGGGACAAGCCTGCCTCCTCAGGATGACGAAGTAAGGCAGGCGAGTTGCACGATACGAAATTGTTGTGGCGGTGAGGGTGGGATTCGAACCCACGGTCCCGTGAAGGACTCCGGTTTTCAAGACCGGTGCAATAGACCACTCTACCACCTCACCACAGGTGAAAAGCTTGTATTATTTTTCACATTCTGAATAATCCTGCAAATATCTGTATATATAAATCAACACTACGCCTTTTTCTATAATGGCGGAGAGGGAGGGATTCGAACCCTCGCGCCGGTTTCCCGACCTAACGATTTAGCAAACCGTCCCCTTCAGCCTCTTGGGTACCTCTCCATTATTTAATTGTCAATTATGTCTCTATACTGTTGATTTAACAGTCTTCTTCCTTCTGTTGTTTTAAGAAACTTTTCTCTTCTGCGAGCATCTGATTCAAGTATATATGCTTCATATCCTATCAACTTAATTGGTCTCAAATGTTTTGTTGATTTTACTTTACCTGAATCATGCTCGCCAAACCTATTTTAAAGATCAGATGTAAAACCTTTATATATCTTTCCATCATTTAATTTAAGGAAATATACATACCACATATATCTTACTTGGAATTCGGCAGGGGATAAACCCCTGCCGTGGGGACGGATGACCCCACGAACCCTCGCGCCGGTTTCCCGACCTAACGATTTAGCAAACCGTCCTCCGGTCATTCGACCGGGCTACGCCTTCAGCCTCTTGGGTACCTCTCCATTTATTCTTACTTAATGAACTCTTCTAAATTCACAAACTGTATTTCTGGCCTTGTCTCTTTAAGATCCTCAAAAGTGAATATATTGGTTTTTTCACTATATGTTCTACAACAATCTTTTATCACAACAATTTCAAATCCTCTGTCATATGCATCTTGAACAAGACTCCTGACACACATGTTTGTTAATATGCCACACACAATAATTTTATCAACCCCTTCAAGAACCTCGTCAAGCGCTGTTTGATAAAACGGACTTATTTTATGTTTAACAACAACAGCATCGCTGTCTTGTCTGTGTAAGGTTGATATCAATTCAGTACCTTCTGCGCCTTGAACAAACCCGTTTCCTTCTTCTTTTTCAATATGTTGCGTAAAAACAATTTTTGTATTGTCTTGCCGACAAAAATCGATCACCTTATTTGTTTTATCAATTATACCAGAAAGATCTCCTAAATAGTTCTCTGATGAACCATCCTGCCATTCATTTTGATAATCAACTAATATAAGTGCTTGTTTCATAAATCACTTTTGCTGTACTAAATTACACAAATTCTAAAAAAAAATCAAGCCTACCCTGTTGCCAATACAAAACCCCATACTTTCCGCGCCCCAGCCTCCTTTAAAACCTTAGCTGCAGCATCAAGCGTTGCTCCACTTGTAAACACATCATCACACAACACGACCTGGTCTGGCACTACTGATTTGACCTTAAAAACTCCATCTAAGTCCCCTACTCTGCGCTGTGAGGACTCAATTTTTGCCCTTGGTCCAGTCTTTTTTATGCGTTCTAATAAATCAATTGGTTGCTTGCAAAATGACCCAGCAACTGCCTTTGCAATATGTTCAGCCTGATTAAAACCACGCGCCCGAAATCTACTTGTGTGCAGACTAATACTTGTTATCTCATAATCCCCCTCAAGCATCTCTACATGATTGCAAGCTTTACGAATCCATCTTGTTATTGTCTGCCCCAACACCTGATCGCCATGATATTTCCATGTTGTTATTGCTTCACGCACAATTGGATTTGAATATGAAGCAATTGAAAACACTCCATCAAGATAAACAAATGCAGAGCAATCATCGCAAACAGAACTCATGTGCGGTTTTTTGCAAAAAGGACATTTTGTCTTTGTGTTAAAAACTACATAATTTTCATCACAATTCACACACCAAAAACTACCCTCTTTTTTACATCGTAAACAAAATCTTGGAAATAATGTATCAAGCGCTATTCTTCCCAAATCGCAGAGGCTACCTTCCATATTCCGCTGATCTTTTTAAAAGTCAAAACAATCGGCTGATATCTTACTTTTCTGTCTTGCGGAGATCCTGCTGCTTCCTCGCGTTGCGTTGTAACAATTACCTTTGCAACCCCTTCTTGTTCATCAAGTTCTTCCACATCAGTAGTAATAACTCTTGTTGATATACTATAAAATACTTCTGATGCAGTCATGCTTTTAATCTTGTTTGCCATATCTGCTGCATATGAATCTGTCATCAAAGGCATGACATCACGTAAATTTTCAAACTCTGATTCAAAAGAGAAACTTCCATATCTTTCAACAAAAGTTTTGGCTAGTGCTTGGATACCAAGCTCATTGCTTTTATTTTGCTGATCAACCTCTGCCCCTGTTATGTTTGCATCAAACAAAATATTTTCAAAGGGCGCTTGATTCTCAACTTGATCTTGAAGCACGTCTGTTCCTCCAACTTTCTCACTTTTTGAAAGAAACTTAAAAAGAATCGCTATTGTCAAAATAATAATAGCTGCCAGTAATATTAAAATTAAAATTGTTTTTGATTTTCTTGTCATCATATATCTAACTACTTAATGATTCTTTAATTTTTTTTGCTTCCTCCTGTCCAAGCTTCTGTAAATCTTCTTGCTGTTCTGTTGGGGTTTGCTCTACTTTTTCAGCTACCTGTTCCTTCTCTGCGCCTGCTTGCTCTTCAAATTTCTTTTTCTCTTCCTCTATTTCAAGCAATTGCTGTGGATTTGTAGTCACAAGCTGGTCTTCAGTATAAGAAGCAATCGTCTTGATTGCAATGTGTTTCCTACCTGCAAAAAATATTCCTTCTCCAACACCTGATTCAAGCAACAAATATTTTTCACCATCAGTCAAATGAAAAGTTTTTTGTACCAAATCCATTGAAGCTGGTGATTGCTTTAACAATAATTGCAATGCAGAGTTTGTAACTATGGCCTGGCCATATGCTGAGCCCAAAAAGTCATTAACATCTTGAGAAATAGTGGTAACACCAAGATAGTATTTACGTGCACGTTTAACAAGCGCAAAAATAAACTTTGCTGAATCCTCGTGTTGCATTAACCACCATGCCTCATCTATTGTAAGAATTCTCTTTTTTCGTTCAGATCTTACAACATTCCAAATGTAATTAATAATTGAATACACACCGATCGGCCGTAATTCATCCTCAAGATCTCTAACTGAAAAAACAACAAATTGATTTTTCATCTCTACAGTTGTAGGAGAATTAAGCAAACCTGAAAATGTTCCTTCTGTAAATTTCTTCAATCGCTCTACAATATCCTCTGCCCCTTCCATGCCTTCAAGCACATCTTGAAGATCCTGAAGTGTTGGTGGCTCAAGATCAACAAGCTCTCGCAAATCCACTGTAATATCTTTTTTTGCATATGTTTCAATTAGAGCTCGATCAAGAATTGAATCCTCCTCAGGTGTAAACCCTGTTGTCTGCCCAATCGGTGTTCCTATCATAATGCGCAACAAACCTTTTATTGTAATAACAGCACTGCGAATAATATCCTCAACCTTTGTGCCCTCTCCTACTGCTCGCGGTAAATCAAACGGATTTACCTTTGCGTCTGAAGCAAGAGAAACATTAATATAAGTTCCACCAACAGCATCTGAAAGATGTTTATATTCCATTTCAGGATCAATAACAATAACATCAACGCCCATCATTAACGAACGCAAAATTTCAAGTTTAATAGCATAGCTTTTTCCAGCTCCAGAAGTTGCAAAAATAACAAAGTTCGCATTCTGTAAACTAAATCTATCAAACAACACGAGTGAATTATTATGCCTGTTTATTCCATACAAAATTCCATCGTCTGAAGACAGATCAGAACTAATAAAAGGAAAAGATGCGGCAATTGGCGAAGTATTCATGTTGTATGCAATCATTAGCTCATCGTCTCCAACTGGCAGTGTTGAATTGAAACCCTGCTCTGCTTGATAGTAACCAGACTTTGAAGTAATAAGCTTGCTTCCAAACATAGACTCTACTTCCTCTGTAAACTTTTTAAGTTCCTCTTCTGTTGAAGCATAAATTGAAATATAAAAAGAAAACTGAAAGAAATGTTCAATCCCTTGAGTAAGTGCATCTCGAAGTGACTCAATGTCACGAAGTGCAGTCTCACGCATCGGGTCTCGAGGAGCCCCCTTCTCAGCATCAGCCATAATTCCAGCCTCAAGAACACCAACTTTTTTCTGCAACTGCCTCAAAATTATCTTTGCTTCAATTGGATAAAAAAACATTGAAATGTCAAAGGTCTTATTCATGTTTATAATCGGAGAACTCCAACCAAGACTAATATGCCTTGGGTAAGTAATAACAAACATGGTCCGCACATAAACTCCTGACAACACCAAATGTGAAGGCTTAACCTCAAAGGAAGCAGGAGAAATCAAATCCTTGACTGTTACAACACCTTTCCTATAAATCCTTTCTTCTTCAAGAAGAGTAACTTCTTTTTCAACCATTGCTTGCGCACTCTTAATTGGTTTCTTTTTTTCTCCCTTTACAGAAGGTTGTTTTGAACTTAATTGTGATGCATCAATTGGCATACCCTTTATAATTTATTGATCCTCTAATCTAATTTTTGAAACGTCTTGAAGCTTTTCTGTGTCAAATAAATCTGGATTATACGTATTATAATAAAGTTCAATCAAGCTCTGTGTATCAAGCCTTGCTGACTCAAGCCCCATACTTGCAAGCATGCTCATTACAATATCTGATCTTCTGCCTATTTGATCAACAAGATCGCTAAATTGTTTTTTACCTACTTTTGATGTTTTAAAAGGAGACAACACCTCTGTCACTCTATTTATAAAAGATTTCTTTTTGTTTGAAAGAGGATCATATGGAACAACCACATAAAATCTTTTTTGCATTATTTCACCCAACTCAAGTAAATCAACAATGAAACTCTTATAATCTGCAATTTGGGCACGCAACAAATCATTTTCTGTTTTTCTCTCTTGTGTATCTAATGATTGCAAATATGGATCAATATTCATTTTTCTAGATTGAACACAAATCTGTAATGGATAATCAAGGCTGTTTAAAAATGTTATATATGCCTGAACAACTGCCTCTTGTTCTTCAGAGGATTTAAGCGCAAAATTAATACTTGAAACCAATAAAACCGCGCGCGCTGTGCCATCTTTCATTATAACAACATCGTCCCTAATTTCAGAAATATTTAAATGATTCTGAGTTGGAACTCCTGGTTTTGGTTTTGCCATTTTCTTGCTTTGCATATTTTATTCATCAGGTTGATAAACACCGCCTGTATCAACTACTAATGTTAATTCCTGCAATCTTGATGCGGACATTGCTTGTTTATGAGGTGCATGTTGTGGAATTTCTGGTGCTTCTTCATTCATAAAGGCTTGAAGCTCTTTTTCTGTGTATCTTTTGTCCCAAACTCGTAAGCCTGGTCTACGAAGTGTTTGTATTAAGTTTAAGATAAAAAAATGAAATGGCATTCCGTTTATTCTCACAAACGCAAGAATCCCTGCAAAAACTACTATAATAACTGCGAGAATAAAAAATTTGGTAAATGACAACAATTTATACAAAGCTCCATCAATTAGAGCTGCAGTCATTAAAATCACAAACTGCCTAACTGTTATAGGTCCAAAAATCTTATCTTCTGCGTCAATAAATTGTGGCACGACAAATTGATCTGGCATATTTTATACGTGAAGTATTGTATTCAGCTTCGCAACTGCTCTATACTCCTCTGGTGATAACCCGTTTTTCTCTTTGCTTAAAATGGCATTTATGTCTGTTGCGCTAAAAAGTGCTTTTTGGGACAAATCATTAAACATTCTATACAAAGGGGAATTTCTCCATGCCTTAACTGCCTCCAATTTTTGATTAAAACCCTGTGAAGCAATCAGTTCAAGCTTGTCTCCAATTTTTTCTACAGCAACATTTGGATCTGATGCAACCCTGCGGAACTCTACAATACTCATTTCTCCGATCTCCTGGATTGGCCCTACAAGATGAGCTTTGAATCGTATATCATCAACTTTTGGCTTGGAGCCATTACTTTGTCGCAATGTTTTATCAGATACACTCACATCCATAACAGCTTTTTGAATTTTTTCTGGAGCTACCTGAAATTTACCTGTGAGCTGTTCGTATCTTTTGTTTAACTGCTCTTGTTGCTTTCTTTTTTCTTCTTCTACTTTCTGCTTTTCTCCTTTTTTCATCTGCAAATATTTTTCCTTTTCTCCTTTTTTCATCTCCTGCAATTGCTTACGAATTGAATCATAACCAGCCTCAACGAATGTCATTACATCAGCCAATTGTTTTCCTGAAATTGCCAAACCGCCATTTCCCACAGGTTGCTCAATCTGTTGCCTTGTTTGAAAAGCATCACGAACATTTAAAATACGCGAGTCAATTATTTGAATAAATCTATCTATTAGCCCTTTTGCTTGTAATCCAAGATTTAACGAAGAATCAATCTGCACTGCAATCTGTTTTGGATCTGGTTTTTTTATGGAACTTTTTGAAATATCAATACTTATAATGAACTCTGCCATTTTTTTTATATCAGCTTCATCGTCTGAATTAAAAGTATCTATTTTATTTTTTGGTTGAACTTTAGGCTCGCCTTTTTCTTCAAGGTCAAATGCAACAGGATTCGCTTTGGTCACAATTGCTTTTGATTTTTCAATAACTTTGGGTGGTACTACAACTGAATCTACTTTTACACCTTGTGCTTGTTTAATTTGTTTTTGTAAAAAATCCTTGTTCTCTTGATGGTTTCCAAGTGCAACTTGTGGAATAACTTTTTGCGGTTCTTTTGCTGATATAAACTCATTGGTTTCTTCTTCTTGCTCAATTGATTTTTCTTCAACAGTATCTGTTGTTAGGGCATACATTTGCCTTTTGTCATCAACAATATCAATATAATTTGTCGCGTTTTCTTCATCCATTTCCATCCCACCTATTTTTTGCGGTTTTTGCAGTGTCTCTATAGCCCTTTGCTTATCCTGCTCACCACTAAGATATTGTGCAACTAAATGTTCCAACCTTTTGCCTAATGTATTTTTTTCTTGATCTGTAAAAACATAATCTGCAACAATCATTTGCGCAAATTTTTCAGGCGTTAATAATGGAAAAACAACCTGCTGATCATCATAATCAGCAGGATCACCCCCCCACGCGCGGATTTGCGAAGCAACATCTCCTATAACTCCAGCGATTGGCAATAGGAGCATGCCGGCAATATCAGTACTGAGGTTTTGCAACGTTTCATTATCAACTTTGTACACTACTTTAAGTTGTGTTGGTAGTTTTGTGAGAGATAAGCTGCCAAGTACGATTTGTTCAACTAAATCAAGTATTTTCTCATCAGTGTCGTTCGGCAAACTGTTTTCAAAAAGTACTTCATCTATGTTGTCAATTATCTCTAAACCACCTAAAAAATTGGAAACTTGCTCTGGTACATTGCTGTAATCTTTATGTTTAATATCCATACCCTGGTTTATGCCCTAAATATTTCAAAATCGCCACTTCCTTTCGGGTTGTTATTATTTTAATCGATCATTCATTGAATCAATAGCAGATTGAATTTGATCTATCTGTGAGTTTAATTCATCTATTTTTTTTCTACCTTCCTCTGTACTTTCATCCTGCGCAAGCATTTGATCTTGTAAAGTCCACATTGCATCTCTGCCTTTCTTTGCAAATCTTTTTGCTTTTCGTTGTGCTGATCCTGTTCTCATACTTGACTCAGCCCCCCTTGCACCTGCTTTTGCCAAATTAACCGTACCTCTT
Source organism: Patescibacteria group bacterium (assembly GCA_043812755.1). Taxonomy (GTDB): domain Bacteria; phylum Patescibacteriota; class Patescibacteriia; order UBA9934; family GWF2-40-263; genus JBDRLV01. Next base: position 8,988 of record JBDRLV010000063.1, read on the forward strand.
GCTGCACCTGATGCAATATTCGCAGAGCCTCTTACTACAGCCTTTGTCCCTTTAATAACTGGGGAAGACACAGCCCCAACCGCTCCAGCTACACCACCAGCAACTTTCTTTACAGTCTTCGTAACAGGTTCTGTGGTTGTTCCAACCCATTCACCCGCAGCACCAGCCACACCACCAACGCTTCCTTCTACACTATTTATCTGATCTAGTAAATCTGGAATTTCACTTTCAAAATTTTTAATCATTGATTTTGGATCTTTTCTTTGTGTGGCGCGCTCAGTATATGAATCAGTAACGCTCGGTGGCAAAAATTCCTTTGTTTGTTTGAACAACTTATCTTCCATACCATTTATCTGACCGTCATTTGACCCCTCAAATATAACAGCTAGATTTGCAATGATCTGTTTTCCTTGAGTATCGTTTGGATTCTTTTTCAAACGTTTTTTTGCACCTGCAATAGCCTTACTTACAGCAGCTGGATTCTTTTTCAACATCTTCTGCAAATCTTGCTTACCAGCACCAGCCATAGGCGATGTCATGGTGGACAACAAAAACTCGGGTTTTGCATCCAAAACACGGCCCATTTTTTGTGGATTCTTGATAGTACCATTCACCTCCATGCCTATTCCATGTTCCATAACCGTTGATCGTAAAGCCCTATCTCTTGCCATTTTACTCTCTAAATCCCCAGCCGAATCACTGGCCATAATTCTTTCAATGAGCTCTGGATGAGATTTGGCGGTTTGAGCATTAAGAAGCTTGACCAATTCTTTAGGACTATATCGTGATAATTCTGATGCCCTAGCACCACTTAGAATTGCACTCTTATCTCCCCTTGCCATTTCACCCTTCTTTGAACCCAATAAGTTCGATTCAATAGCTTGGCGACCACTAAGGAATTCACCACCATACACAAACTGACCTGCTATTTCATTTCCATCTGCATCTTTCTTTGTCTCTCTCATGGCTGCCAAACGACCATACGTGTCTATTTGAGCTTGCGTGGCTGTATATACACCGTCTTTATCTTTTTTAATTCCGGTTTGTTTAATTTCGTCTGCAGTCAGAATCCTCTGAAGAGCCTCAGTATTTAACTGATACACTACATTTCCTTGAGAATCAAATTTCCCGTTTTTGCCCTTGTTTCCAGCATTTATATTGTCTGCTTTTTCAAGAAATGCTGTATTGGCAAATGCACGATCTGCAGATTTGCGCACATCATCCATGGTTTCAACTTTATCAAATGCGCCTGTTACATGTGAATTGTGTTTTTCAAAATCATCAATTTTATCCATTGCTTCAACATCTCCTGCAAACATACTCTTCATTTCAGGGCCAAACTTTTGCCAAAGACCCTCTAATGACCCAGAAGCTTCTAATTCAGATAGTTGTTGTTTGTCGCCAAGCGCTTCCATAAGCATGGCTGATGCTCGCTGTTTTTGCTTTGCATCCCAAGGTCCTTTTTCCCCTTTTGCCATTGATTCCAAATAACTAACTTTTGTTGCGCGGGATGTGCCTTCAAATGATTTGGTTGTATCTTTAACCTTTTCTCTATATGCTTTTTTACTACTATCAGCCAATTTTCCATAAATCAAAGCACGAATTCCTCCCCCTGCATTTCTTGCTTTATCTTCAAATATCCTTGCTCTTCCCTTCTTTGTTAAAATGCCAAGCTTTGTATCAGCAAGTTTTTCACTAACATTACGGCCAACCCTATCTCCAAGATACTTTCCTGTACCAAGTGCGGCTTTCCCCGCAGTTTTTCCACCAAACTTCGCGCTGGCAAGTGCAGCACCCCCAATTGCCAAAGGTATCCCTTTGCGAGCCTGCTTAAGTGCTCCACTTAACATTCCACTTGCGCTTCCACATGCCTCGCCCGCTGCTTCAAACCCAGCTACTATCATTGCCATTCCAATAATAAAACTCATTAATTTATGAGATTCAAAAATTGATAAAATTAAACCAGATGGCGAGGAAGGATTTGCAGTATCTGTTGAAACCATATTTTCTGAAACAGCAATATTTCCTGCACCTGCAACCGCAAGGGCAAGCCAAAGGAAAAATGTCAAAATCGGCCCAACAGTCACCCAACATGTAAATTGTTCCCACCATTTTTCATATGCACCACTTTTTACAACTCCTTTTGCTCCACCCATAAACCAAGCAATAGGTGCAAGTACAATCAACACCCAAATCATCACAATTCGCATTGCAATAATTAAAACCAATATAAAAATTACAATTGCTACCCACCCAACAAGCAACATTGCAGCAATGCCTGAGGCTAATAAATCAAATCCCTCAAACCCTTTTGATCCACTTTGCGTAGCATCTTGCGCCATCCCTGTTGTGCTAATGTTAATAATCTCAGTTAAACCGAGCATTTGAATAAAATTTCCTGCTGCAATGTCCTTAATTGCATTCGCAAATGTAAGCATTACAACTTGTCCAATATCAACCATTAAAGACGCAAGTGTTTTACTAAAATTGATAACAATGGCAAAAATCAAAAGTCTTGGAACCTGTTGCACCCAATTAAACCTTGAAACCCCTAAAATTGTTCCAAAAGCAATAATTATAAGAACAGCCACAAAAAACAGATTTACAACATCTCGAACAATTGACCAACCAACTGCAACCACTTGAGAATTGCCAAAACCATTGTAAACAAGCATTTCAATTAATACATCAAGTAAGGCAACAACTATCTTCATGATGATTTGAGCAATGTCCATGGTCAGCTCAGCAAGCCATAGCATTATGTCATCAGTCCAATCTTTATCAACAATATTTTGTGCCTGCGCATTTTGAGCAAATACAGAATCTGAAAAAACAAAAAATCCCACTGCAGCAACAACAAAAAACAACAACACCCTTACGTGCGGTCGGGATATGAACAGATAAGTACGTAAAAATAAATTACGCATACGCACATAAATTATAGCATAATTTTCAAAAAAAATCTTGCCTGTGGACATATTTGATCACCATAAAATAAAATCTCCCCAATAAGACTTTGAGGAGAAAATTTTATGGAATTATTAGAGTAAACCCACATCCTGTTGTTACACCCGATGGATCGCCTGACTTTTCAACAACTATCGGTAATTCATCAACCTGTGCTTCTACAAACCCCTGCATTGTTCCTGGTGGAAATGGACCAATGCAAGACCAGCTTGTATTCCCTGCTGAGTCAGTGTATTCCACTGAAAAACGAAATTGATCTGATGGCCCAACAAAAGGTATTGAATAAAAAATGTTTGATGAATCATGTACAGTTTTCAACTCTCTCCAAGTAAACCCATATGAACCACTGGCAAAAGTGTATTCTCCTGAAAGAGTAATCTCCTGTGCAATAACATCAAAGGGCGTGCGCCAGTTTACTGTTAATACACCAACTGGCATGCCACACTCTTCATCTTCTCCGTTACAATCCTGATCAATACCATCGCCACAGGCGTCGGTGGCGCCAGGGTGAATTGTCCAATTATCATCATTGCAATCCAAAATCGTGCTATACCCATCCAGATCATTATCAATGATTGCTTCTTCGTATTCCACTGGGTCGTCTGGTGGGCCAGGAATGTCTTCATTGTCTGGTAACACTTCCTCCCCAAAGCCACACTCAGAGTCTTCACCATTACAATCCTGATCAATATCATCACCGCACTCATCAAAAACGCCAGGATGAATGTTTGGATCCATGTCATCACAATCAAGCAATGTGCTGAACCCATCCTCGTCTTCATCTACAAAAGGTTCGTCAGGGAATTCGTCACCAAACAAATCCTCTGGATCATCAGTGGCAACATCTTCTTCATCACTTTCTTCTTCTAATGGAATAATGACTATTTCAATTTCAAAAGGTTCATCTTGTTCATCAGAAAACTGTGGCCAACCATTAAAACCGCAATTAGTTGCATGTTGCAACTCAACACAGCCATAAAAAGATGTGCAGGATCCAACATTACCCTGAACAGCCTCAAGAGCACCATTGTCAGTAAATATCACGCTTCGATTGAAAAACCCCAGCAAAAGATAAGTGTTCCAATCAAAAAACGGAAATGCACTGCCATCTGAAACAACGTACAAGGTTGAGTTTGATTGTTCTCGAATCAAAGAACCGTCACGAAACTTTACATATCCAGAGCGCACTGGCCAATTTACAAACATGTTACTGGTCTGGGAAAGAATTTCTGGTTGGTTGGATTCTGAAAACGAAAGGCCCCATGAAAGAAGGACGCTTTGCCAAGCCTGTTGGCGAACTTTTATTCTGTAACGATCATCACGCGAATAATCACCGATAAAAAGCCATAGCTCTCCAGTTTCTTGCGCTCTAGCAGCCAAAACCATGCCCTGCAAATCAATGTCAAATCCATCTGCAAAACAATCGTCTTCAAAACTGCTTATCAAAACAATGTCATCAAAATTATATCCATAGCTTGTGAAAATGCCTTCATTTACAAACGGACGCAATCTTGAGTCATCAATTCTGTAAACAGTTGATTTGTCTGGATGCTTTACCAAAGTCCCATTTGGATGCCAAAGAGTAACAGGAAGTGTTGATCGATATGTCTGCCCGTTTTCTAGCGAACATTCAAAGTCCTCTGCATCCATAATGATTTGTTTTTGCTCAGGGATCATTTGTTGAACAAGATATTTTGCTTCAATTGAAACACCATACTGTGCTTGAAGAGCTGGATCTCCACGATGCAGACCAATGTGAATATGATCTCCTGTGCAAAAACCCGTACACCCTTCATAGCCAACAAGTTGCCCTGCCATTACCTCATCACCATCTGAAACAAAAATCTTTTTCATGTGCGCAAGCACAACATATGTGCCATTACCTAGATCAAAATTGATGTGGTTACCAAAATTTGTTGCAGGATCGCGCGTGTGCACAAAAGCTTTTCCAGAAACAGGGGCAAACAATTCTTCATCCCTATTGTTTGGTGTATCAAAATCAAGATCATATTTTGTAAAAGTTGCAGTATGGCTATACGAACCATCTACACCTTGTGTGCAACGCATGCTCTCACTTTTTGGAATAGGAATTTGCAAAACATATTCAACCCCACTGCCTCCGATTCCGGAAACGTTACTATCTCCTGAAAACTCATCTTGAACATCTGAAAAAGACAATCCTCCTTGAGCATTGTTGTTCTGACATCCAAATACATACATCAAAACAATTATCAACGGAGACATCGCAAACAGGAGAACAAGAATTCTACTAGCGCGGATCATTTGCCACCTCACTTAAAAAGAACGTTTTGAGGCAGACCACTGCGGTCAACCGCCTCGTGCGGGTCAATAGTACTCTTGACCCGGTCGAGAGTGGTTGAATGTTTTTTTGCCCCAATAAAACAAACTCCACTTATAGGCGCGATGTACCGCATTGCCGCTACTTAAAGATGTACAAACAAGCATGGACTGCCATCTTCGTTCGCGCGCAGGACAGTTTGAATTGCGCTTTTCCTAACACTGCTACTTATAATGCATCAAAAAACCGCTCTTGAGTCAAGCGGTTTTTTGCTTATTTTAGCTAATTTTTTATTATGTCAAAATGACATAATAATTTGATCATCTAAAATCATCTCTAAGTTTAGTGTAATTATTTTGATAATTATTTTTGACAATCAGATGTGAATAACATTAATTCTTTGGCTCTATTTTATCCTTGCCAATGAATGGTCGCAGAATATCTGGAATGATTACGCTACCATCTGCTTGCTGATAGTTTTCCAAAATCGCAATTATGATTCTATCTGCAAACGCTGTTCCATTTAGTGCGTGTAATAATTCTGTTTTCCCATCAAGCTTAAATCTTGCTTTAAGACGGCGTGTTTGAAAGTCAGTTGTGTTTGATGTTGAGTGTGTTTCTCTATATTTATCTTGGCTTGGAATCCATGTTTCAATATCATAAGTTCTCGCAGACGGCGCACCTGTATCACCACTACACAATTTTACAATTTGATATGGAAGTTTGAGGCCCTGCATTAAACGCTCTTGCATTGAAAGAAGAAATTCATGCTCAGTATCTGAATCTTCTGGAGTTGTAAACGAAAACATTTCCATTTTGTTAAACTGGTGCAGTCTTAATATTCCTTTAACATCTTTTCCATAACTCCCTGCTTCCCTTCGATAGCATGGAGAATATGCAACGAATCGAAGCGGAAGATCTTTTGCTTCAATAATTTCATCCATGAGCATGGGGCCGATTGCCTGTTCTGAAGTTCCAATAAGGACTTGATCATCATTTTTCAAATGATAGACTTCATCTTCTCCGCCATGATCTAGGTAGCCCATGGCTTGCATGGCTTGAGTTGAAATGATGTGAGGGGGAAGAACAGGCACAAATCCCTCTGCTGTTAAAATAGACAACATGTACTGCACAAGCGCGAATTCAATGAGTACTGCTTCGCCCTTTAGGTAGACAAACCGGGCACCCGAAACTTTTGCAGCGCGTTGCATATCAATGATACCGAGCGCTTCTCCAAGCTCCAAGTGGTCTTTTGGTTCAAAAGTAAACCGTGGCAACTTTCCCTCTTGCCTGATTACAATATTGCTAGATTCCTCTTCGCCCATAGCAACATCCTCGCGCAAGATATTAGGAAACTTGCGTAATTCTCTATTCAAGTCTGCCTCCTGCTGCTCTGCGCCCTCTTCTGCCTTTTTTACTTGCTCTTTCAGCTCCTTGCCTTTTTCAATCAAGGTTTTGCGGTCTGCTTCTGGGGTTTTTGGGATTTGCGAGGCAACTTCATTGGCCTGAGCACGCAGATTTTCTGCATAAGTAATGGCGTTTGCGCGCTTGGAAATAAGATCCTGAACCATAGCAAGATCTATTTCGATCCCGCGCTTTTTATTATTCTCAATGACTAAATTTGGGTTTTCTTTTATTATTTTTGGATCAATCATATGAAAATATAGTGCCTGAAATTTGAATTTCTGTCGAGCCCACTCCCGAGATCCGATCTCGGGAGTGTAATAATTCCGGTACCGGGAACCGGTTCCCGGTACCGGAATTGACAAGATAAATAAAAAATGATGTATTGTATGTATAATTATTTTTCCCCGACATTTTGTCGGATTTTTTATTTTATGAGAAAAACACAATTAATAAATAATGAAATATATCATATATATAACAGAGGTATTGATAAACGTTCAATTTTTTCTGATGACAATGATCGATTGAGATTTGTTTTAAACTTTCTCAAATACAACGATTCTGAAATAGACAGCGGAAACAATAAAAATACTGCAATTGATCAAATATTCCAAACGAAACCATACGTTCATATATTAGCTTTTTGTTTAATGAATAATCACTTTCATTTTTTGGTCGAGCAGATCCAAGAAGGTGGAATTTCTAACTGGATACAAAAATGGTGTCATGGATATTCTTTGTATTTCAATATTAAACATGGACGGTCTGGAAGTTTGTTTGAATCAAGATTTAAAGCAGAACATGTTAATTCCGATGAATATCTTCTTCAAATAATGCGATATATACACCTCAACCCACTTGATTACTTTGATAATAAATGGAGAAACGATGGAATAGACAGTATAGAAGAAAGTAAAAAATTCTTAAATGAGTACCAATGGTCAAGTTACCAAAATATCAAAATTGATCAAAAATACCCAATACAAATCGATTTAGCACTAGACAAACTGTCTATGACACAAGAAGAACTTGAAACTTCTATGTTCGATTGGGCTAAAAAACAGAATTCACTTCCGGTACCGGGAACCGGTTCCCGGTACCGGAGGTAAAAAAAATAAACCCACAGTGAAACTGTGGGTGAGAGAGCAAGCGTGTTGCCTGCACAGTTGCTTGCACAAGCAACACGTTGAGGCGCGAAGCGCCTGCGAGCGTTTGAACTTGTTTTTGCCAAAGGAGTGCTAGGAGTGCTAGAAAGCCTAGAAACTCACATCAGTCGAGTGTCTTGGACAAAACCGCACCTTTATACCAGTGCCAAAAGTGCTCTTGATGCACCATCCCCAGAATGGGCGGGCACAACCCAGGAAACACCATGGGCACAGGTTGTTGCGGTTCACGACAACCTCCAAAACCACACGCAAGTTCATCAAACTGCCAAATTCGACACTTCACCTTGGTTGACATTCTAGCCTCCATAGCAACACCGCAACGAAATGCAGCGGTGGGAGGTAGGCCATACCCTCTTCCCTTGGGGATGACCGCAGCGCTGCTTTGCTGCTGCATTCCTTTCTGCGCGTTATGATCTTTGCGATTGGCGAAGTGTCTCGTGCAGTTGCTCGCACTTAGTATGATAACTTTTTTGTAACAAAATAAAAACCTGTCTGTGGATAACATGTTTAAATAAAATAACAAAAATTCGTCACATAACCTCAAAAATCCCTTATCAAATCAAATAAAATAATTAAGTGTGAATCTTTTTCTTAAAAAAACTAACAAATTGTTGTAGCCTATCGTTGACACTCAAGGTTTTCCGCGGTATTTTGAATATAGAGAGTTGGCTACAATTCTCAAAAGCTCTTTTGAAAAAGCTCGTTACTCTGACATCAGAGTCTGGCCACAATCCAGTCCCCACCCAGGGGCGCATGAGAGGTGACTTATGAAGAGGTTCCTTTTGATCCTCGCCATTTGCGCCCTGGCAACAGGGTGCAACGCTGGAACAACTGGCGATGATGACGATACGATCGTCAATCCGCCTGACACATCTGTTGATGCACTCGTGATCGCTGAGCTTCCGTTTGCAGGCGCAAACGTGACACTCGATGGTCAGGACATGCCTTGTCAAGACAACATCTGCCAAAAGCAAGTGTATGACACTGGCACCTATCCCCTTCAAGTGACCAAGCAAAACTACTTGTTCGTGGAGCGGTCTGTGCGCGTGGATGGCGATGGTTCCTATTCGTTCGACTGGAGCACAAGCGGGTCGTATGGCCTTGCCCCAAATGGGCATTACCATTGC
>JBDRLV010000064.1:0-2738 GCA_043812755.1 Patescibacteria group bacterium
AGGCTTCGAATCAACGAAAGTGTTTCATCTGTCTTGGTATGGTGCTTTTTGAAAAGCGTTTGCAACCACTTCTCCGAATTGTAATTCATTGCCTTGATTGCATTGATCAGGAGCCTCAGCAATATATAAACAATTTTCTCCATCTTGGGGTAAAATTATTTTTTTGTTGTTCTATATGATTAGAATGATCCGTGAATTTTGCACCGCGAATTGCTCATATATACTAACAACTCAATCTCCCAATATCCCAATCTGCTGCAAAATCTCAATACCATTCCACTCACCCCACCTTTCTACAACTTGCCCAACCGCTATCTTGAGGATTTCAATCCCCTCAAAATATATTTGGCGGTCCGTCCGGGCTGCACCCATGAATTGTCCCTTGTGTGTCCCCCTAGCTATCCACTGAATTGAAACCGACTGCTCTATCTCATCGATTATCATTGAATTAGCAGTTCCATAAAAATCAGGGAATACAGAATATAAATCTACAATTCCTTGCTTGAATCTCACATTCCGCGGGTTGAGACATCCTATTTCATAATTTATTCATCAGCAATGTCAACCTGTTAAGTTCTACACGTAACCTACATTTTTTAGTTTCATAACGGACTTCAAAATTTGTGTTTCGAGTTCGCAGATTCTTTTCAAGTTTCTTAAAGCCTCTTTATGGTGCTTATAATTTTGAACAAGTTGTTGTACGCGTTTACGATCATCCACTCTTACGACTCTGTTTTTTACCATCCCTTGTTCTTGGATGCCAAGTCGAGCTACAAGATGGCACGGTTTTTTTTCGCAATGACAGCCAGAACGACCACATCGAACTAGAAGTTCACTGTAATTTCCTACTATCAGATCGCAATCGCTCAAGAGCTCATCAACCAATCGCTTTCTTTCTTTTTCCAGCCTAAGAATTTCTCGTTTTTTCTTGACCATTTTTTTTGGACCGCGTATCTTATATGGTAATATGTACAATAGTCATACAAGACAGTCAAGAAAAACATGAAACAGCAAAAAGGAATTCGAAGAAACGCAATCCACAAAAGATATGTATTGGAAGCCCATCCCATCATTCAAACGTACATCGAAAAGCTAGGGGTGACAGAGATCATAGGTGCGTATATTGGAAAAGATCAGAGGGCTAAACTTGGTTGCGAAAAGGTCCTCGCGCTGATGTTTCACAATGTTTTGACGTCTCCCCTGCCACTATACGAAATCAAGGATTGGTTAGAGCCTTTGGATGAGGAAATGCTCGGCTTAACTTCCTCTGAAGCTGCATTTATCCAAGATGACCGAGTTGGTAAAGCGTTGGAAGATTTTTATAATGGCCGACATAAAGACGTGTTTTTTCGTTTGGCATTAAGAGCGATCAAAATGTTCGATCTCAATTGCTCGCAAATTCATCAAGATACAACAACCGTAACATTGACAGGAAAGTACAAAGATTGGATCGCCAGTGAATCGCTGACTTTTGGCCACAACAAAGACCATAGACCTGATTTGAAACAGCTTGTCTTGGGCATGTCTGTCACTGCCGATGGAGCAGTACCCTTGGTCCATCAAGTCTACAGTGGCAATAAAACAGATAATCGAGTTCATGTGGAAAATCATCAACGACTAAGGAAATTGCTGCAGCGGTCCGATTTTATTTATGTAGCAGATTGCAAGTTGGCCACTGAATCCAATTTGAGAAAAATAACAATGTGTGGGGGGCGCTTTGTCACAGTCATGCCCGGCACATGGGATGAAGATAAGAAGTTTAAGAAACAGGTCCTTGAAGGCAAGATGAAATGGAGACATCTTCTCTCACGACGTAACAATCGAAAGCCAGAATCGAAAAAAGATTGTTATTATTTGGCGCAAGGTCAGTATTCGACATCCCAAGGGTATTGTCTTCTCTGGATTCGAAGCACCCAGAAGGCCGAACAAGATGCCGAGACCAGGACGCGCCATATAGAACAAGCGCTAGAAGAATTAAGAGAGCTCCAAACTAAACTGAACAGATATAAGCTAAAGACCAAAGAGGCAATTAAGATCGCCGTCGATACAATCAGTAAAGCGCACAAAAGCCAGAAATTGATTGCTGTTACGATCCACAAACACAAAGCTTGCAGCACCAAATACAATAAACGGGGGAGACCCGCTCCCAATGACCGAGGAAGAAAGATCTGGAGCAACTATTTTTCAATGTCTATTTCGATTAATGACGATGCCATTCAAGAGGCAATTTTGACAGAAGGTATTTTCCCACTCATTACAAATATCGAAACAGACTATACACCAAAGCAGATCCTGGAAATCTACAAGTATCAACCATTCTTGGAAAAGCGTCATTCGCAGCTAAAAACAAATCAGCTCATATCCCCTGTCTTTCTCAAAAAAGCAGAGCGCGTTGTTGCAATACTACATGTACACGTGATGGCTCTAATGATTGCTACATTAATTGAAAGGCAACTGCGAATCGCAATGAAAAGAAACGCAATTGAATCACTGCCAATATATCCAGAGGGAAAACCGTGTAAGTACCCAACGATTTATGATGTCGTCCGTTTGTTTCGGGGTGTGGAACGATATGAAGTAGAACACAGCGACAAGATGATCGTATTTCCCGCTGAGTTGAACAAAATTCAAAAACAGGTGCTTGGCTTTTTGGAGGTACCGATATCGATTTACCAATAGAGTGAATATGTCGTCCAAATTAAATCAAAACTAGGGTATGCTTACCCGCGGAATGTGAG
>JBDRLV010000065.1:0-7772 GCA_043812755.1 Patescibacteria group bacterium
GAATCCAAAACTAGCCGATCTCCAAATGCCAAAGATGCCAATGATAAAGAGAGTTGAGCTAATGAAAAATGAATGGTGTGAAGATTTAATAAAGGATAAAAAGTTTATAATTGGTGAGCATATTATTCTTGAGTCAGGATCAACAAAAAAATGCGGTGCTTTTGGCAAAATTATTAAGACACCAGATGGTAGTGAAGTTGCTGATGGCATGACATGTATGTTTAAAACCTGCAACGATAGCGATAAAACACTTAAGTGCATAAATACACCAAAGGACGGACCTCATTGTGTTGACTGTAAATTTGTGAATCCTTATAGTTCAAAAGGAATAGATTATGGGCTATCTCCATCACCAGCGTTGTGCAATTCATTGTCTGGTTTGTCAATAGGTACGCAAACAGGTTATTTTGGAACTTATCATTATTGTCTATTTACAAGAGTTGATGAGTTGTTTTCTGACACAGTTGATCGTTTACAGGGAACGTGTGCTGAGGTGAAATTTAACTGTTCAGCTTTACCAAAAGAATGCTCTGCTTACGGAGATGTTTTTGCAGTGAATAGTAAGCACGCAGTGCAATTAAAAAACATGATCGATATAATTGGTACAGACAGTACATTCAGAAATATATGCTCAAAAGATATCTGTGGTTTAGCTGGTTATTTGCGTAATGAAAGCGGAGATGTTGTTAGCATGGATAAATGCTATTATAATTATTTATCGATTGAAAATTATATTGATGAACATGAGTGTGTCAAGGTGGGTGATGAAAGAAATTTGTAATTGAAAAAATTGAAAGTTTGAATGAAAATTAAACACCTACAATAAAGTGGGTGTTTTTTGTTTTTTATATTAACCTCTTGCCAGTAATTAATTTTCATGGTAGACTGTTTTCCACTCTGTATTGGAGCTATGAAAAGTAAAATATTATGTCAGAAAAAATTTCTGTACGCGGAGCCCGCGTACATAATTTAAAAAACATTAACGTAGATATTCCAAAAAACAAGCTGGTTGTTATTACAGGACTTTCAGGGTCAGGTAAATCATCGCTTGCTTTTGATACTATTTATGCTGAAGGGCAGAGAAGATACATTGAGTCTCTTTCAAGTTATGCTCGTCAGTTTTTAGAACTTCAAGATAAACCAGATGTAGATGAAATTATTGGTTTGTCTCCAACAATTGCAATTGATCAAAAATCATCTTCACACAATCCACGTTCAACAGTTGGAACCGTAACTGAAATTTATGACTTTTTGCGTGTGCTTTTTGCTCGTGCTGGTATTCCTCATTGTCCAACATGTGGAGATCAGGTTAGTGAACAGACGGTTGATCAGATTGTAAAAAAGGTAAAAGGTTTTTTCCAAGAAAGCACAGTCCAGATTTTTGCACCAGTTGTTCAAGATCAAAAAGGTGAACACAAACAAGTTTTAGTTGCAGCAATGAACGCTGGTTTTTCTAGGGTCCGTTTTGATGCATTTGAAATGGCAGCTGATGAGGCAATTGCAATGCGAAAAGATAAAAAGAAAAATCACAGTGTGGATGTGTTAATTGCAGAGCTTGAAGAAGGTGTTGTGTATGAAGATTCTCACATCAACGCTATTGTGAAAAAGGCTCTTGATTACGGGAACGGTTTGATACTACTTGTGAACGATTCTACAGGGAATGAAGCTGTATTGTCACAAAGTTTTATGTGTGCACGATGTGGGAAGAGTTTACCTATCCCTGAGCCAAGACTTTTTTCTTTTAATTCTCCATTTGGAGCATGTCCTGAATGCACTGGTCTTGGAATGAAATTGGTTTTAGAACCAGAACTTGTTATTCCAAATCCTAGACTTAGTTTTGCAGAGGGAGCAGTACGTCCATGGACACGCATTGCTGGAAATCAGACAAGCTACATTCGTATGCTTGAAACTGTTGGCAATATACAAAAATTTTCTATTAACATACCTATTGGAAAGTTACCAAAGAACAAGCTTGATCTTGCATTATATGGTACAGGTGAAACAACATATAATTTTGATGATAAAGAAGTAACATTTCCTGGAATTTTGGCTCAGCTTGAACAGAAATACAAAGAGACTGATTCAGATTATGTGCGCCACGAGCTTGAAAGTTATATGCGCACAATGATTTGTCCAAGTTGTAATGGGAAGCGATTGCGTCCAGAGGTTTTAGCAATTACGCTTGGTGATAAAAATATTGCAGATACAGTCACAATGCCAATTGAAGATTTGTTTGAGTTTTTTTCAAAGTTAAATGGGAACGGTTCGAAAAATGGAAATGGGCATTCTGATTTTTGGAAAGGGCTTTCGGAAGAACAATTGTTAATTAGTCAAAGAGTTGCAAAAGAAGCTTTAACTCGCCTTACACACCTCAAGGATGTTGGTCTTGGATATTTGACTTTGGATAGAAGCACAATGACTCTTTCAGGTGGGGAGGCTCAAAGAGTACGTTTGGCAACTCAACTTGGTACAACACTCTCTGGCGTCATTTATATTTTAGACGAGCCATCGATTGGCCTTCACCCAAGAGACAACAATGAATTGATTGATACAATAAAGAATTTGCGTGATATTGGTAACACTGTAATTGTTGTTGAACATGATGAGGCTATGATGATGGCGGCTGATTATGTTTTTGATATTGGCCCAGGTGCAGGTGAATATGGAGGGGAGGTGGTTGCAGAAGGTACGGGCGCGCAAATAAAAAAGAATAAAGATTCTCTAACAGGACAATATTTGTCAGGCAAGAAATTTATTGCTCTTCCCAAAAAATACAGAAAAGGAAATGGGAAGGCAATCAAAGTTATTGGTGCCGTGGCTTTTAATCTTAAAAATATTGATGTATCCATTCCTCTTGGAAAACTAGTTTGTGTAACTGGAGTTTCTGGTTCAGGGAAATCAACCCTCATTCTTGATATTCTAGGCCGAGCGCTTTCCAAACATTTTTATCGCGCCAAAGCATATCCTGCAGAACACAAAGCCATCAAAGGTCTTGAAAATATTGATAAGGTTGTTGCTGTTGACCAGTCACCAATTGGGCGCACTCCTCGCAGTAATCCCGCAACATACACAGGAGTATTCACTGCTATTCGAGATTTGTTTGCTGGAGTCACTGAGGCAAAAATGAGAAATTTTGATGCTGGGAAATTCAGCTTTAATGTAAAAGGGGGTGGGCGATGCGAATGTTGCGCAGGTGAAGGATTGCGCAGAATTGAAATGCAGTTTTTACCAGATGTTTATATTGACTGTACAGAGTGCCGGGGAACAAGATATAACCCAGAAGTATTAGAGATTCATTATAAAGAGAAAAATATTTCAGATGTGTTGAATATGACAGTTGAGGAGGCACGAAGATTTTTTGCAGACCAACAAGCAATTTTTGACAAGTTAAATATTTTGCATGAAGTTGGCTTGGGATATATTCGATTGGGCCAGCCTGCCACAACTTTATCTGGTGGGGAAGCTCAACGCGTGAAACTTGCAACAGAACTTTCTCGCAGAGCAACTGGGCGGACTCTTTATATTCTTGACGAGCCTACAACTGGTTTACACTTTGAGGACATCAAAAGACTTTTAGGTGTTCTTCATAAATTGGTTGATAAAGGAAACACTGTTGTGATAATTGAACACAATCTTGATGTTGTTAAAGGTGCTGATTGGGTTATTGATATGGGTCCAGATGGTGGAGCAAAGGGTGGTTTGATTATAGCCGAAGGTACTCCAAAAGAGATTGTAAAAATAAAGGCCAGTGTTACTGGGAAATATTTGAAAGGAGTTTTGAAGTAAGGTTGTTATTTATGACGTTAGAAGTAGGAATTATGTAGGGACGCCATTTATAGCGTCCGAAGTAGTCCGAAGTAGGTATTATGTGTGGACACCATTTATGGGTGTCCACACAGATAAAGAAAACAGAGCCTCGGCTCTGTTTTTGAATTTAAAAAACCGCCTATATGTCCATGGAGTATCCTGGATTGCATATAAGCGGAAAGCATGGGTGTCCTGTAGCTCGTATGGATCAGATACGAGTTTGCGGACATGAGCATGGGTTTTACGTCCGACGCCCGTATGGATCAAATACGGCTACGCAGACGTCGGCTCAAAGGATTCTCTTTAAGCCAACCCCCTGGGCATCAGTCGCTGAGGTCCAGCGCTAGAGCCATGGCTAGGTTTTTTTGACCAGGGATCTTGTAAAAAATAACACGTTTTTTTGATTTTGTCAATCCGCAGGTTTAAGAAACTAGTTGTTTTTGGCTTATTTGAGCCTTTTTATTTTTATTATGACAATATCGTATTGACAAAAAGGTTGGGGTTTGCTATTTTTCTATCTCAATCACAATATATATTTATAAAAAATATTATGAAAAGAATTATTATATTAGTATCACTTATAGCATTGGTGGCAGTAAGTCCACTTGCAAGTGTTACACAAGCAAACGACAGTGGCTGGGTGCCAACAACTGCAACCGAAGCTTGGGATCATGGTGAGTATAGAATAGAAAAACTTGCCTTTGACCAAGATGTTATCGGTCCATTTTCTCTTGGAGAAAATGTTTTTGTTGCAGAACCGATTGATTCGTGTCGACCAAATTTTTGCAACAGATACGATTTGTATAAATTGCAAAACGGCATGAAGTTATTTTTGGGCAATGTTCCAAAAAGTGCACTTGATAAAAACAACTTTGCATTAAACGACAATCGTCTTGTATATGCTAATGCGATTGATTTGGACAATAATCATTATTCAGTTGTAGAGCGTGATCTTGAAGATGGAAGCACAAAGATATTGATTGAAGATGCGTTTTTTAATAGTGCTGAAGATGTCGGAGTTATGGTAGAGGGAGCATATATATATTTGAACCCAGAATTTAATTTTCAAAATACTGGATCAACCACAGTGAAATACAAACAAGCAACAACATACGCATGGGATCCTGAATACACAGTAGCGCGAGTTGTTGGTGGAAGACGATGGACACTGCGTCGTGAAGAAATTAAAGATGTATATGAAGGAATGTTGCTTGTGAAAATGGTTTTTCAAACAGGCCATCAGGAATTGTGGTTAGTGGATAGTACAATAAATAAAATGGAACCTGTTCCTGGTTCTTGGGTTGAGCCAAATGGCAATATAGTAGGCGCTCATTTTCAAGAAGATGGAACTATTGAATATTTTGCTTATTATGTTCGCTATACATACAGACCAGAAATTGATAAGACCGTTCAGAAGCACGCAGGGCAACTGTTGAGTTGGTATAGAGATACAGATGATGCTATTCAGATTTCAGGAAACCGTATGGCTTGGATTGATGCTGAAGATAACCTTTATGTGAGCCAAGGAGAAACTGTTCAAAAATACGGCACTGTTCCATTTGGAAGATTTAGACTTGAGGGAGACAGTCTTTCATTTGCATCAAATCCATCTATTCAATTGGCTGCAAACGGAGTTCTTACTTCCCAAGGCAAGTTGGTTGATCTTGATTCAAACACTCAAAACAATCTAACTTTTGCTGTAACAGATAGTTATGAGAACATGGCAGTTGGTATCGATAATACAAATTACGTATGGTATTACAATCTTGAAACAGGGAAGTCTCTTAGATTGGGTTATGGTTCAGAATCATTAATTTCAGATGCACGTCATGTATATTGGAGAGGTAATGACGGTATATACGAAGCTACTATTGAACCAACAGCTCACTCAATGTTTAACAGTAGTGTTCGACCAATAAAAACAGCCAACAATACTGCTGTTTACCTAACAGATGGACAGAGCAAATGGAAGCTGTTGAATGAGTCAGAGTATCTTTCATGGTTTGGATCATTTGATCAGATTGTTATCGTTGACCAATATGCAATGGATAGTTTGAAAGACGCAGGCAAAGCTGCTTTTGCTCCAGGTGCTCGAGTTAAACAAGTTGGAAATGCAAAGGTATATGTCGTAGGTGCTGATAATAAATTACATTGGATTATAAATCAGCGTGTTGCTTTTGAGGTATATGGTGAAGCTTGGAACAAGGGGATCCTTGAAGTTCCGCTTGTTGATCTTGTGCCATATCCATTTGGAGGGGACATCACAGCTGAGGTTGACATGCAGGGGATTTAATTTGTGTAGGGATGCCATTTATGGCGTCCGATGAAATATATTTAGAAACCACCTAGGGAACTGGGTGGTTTTTGGTTTGTTGGTTGACATGATTATATATATTTGATAAGAAACTATCGCAAGCGTGTTGCTTGCAGTGCAAAAGCTGCGCGGTAGCGTAGTGAGATGGCAGGTATGCCCTTGATGCACAGGTGTTCTTTTCCTTTTTCTTGCTGTGGTAACAGCACGGAGGTGCCAAGTGGCACTAGATTTATTTAAGATTCATGAACTTCCACAACCCTGGGAACTTGATGAAAGTTGGCGCAGACGGCTCAAGCGGCTTCCTACAAGGGACTGGTCAGCCTATTTCGGGCTTGATCCAAATGAGCGTCGGATGATTGAGTCGCTCAGGGCTGCAATGATGTATTATCATGTCTGCATTATGCTCAGAGACAGCGCGTACCCTCCAGATGACGGTATTGAGCGATCGTTGGCAAATGGATTGGTGCGTTATGTTGGAGATCATTTTGATAATGCGCTTCTTGGTGAAGGGTATGGCCGTTGTGTTGATTTTCGTGCAGCCCTTCGTGTGATTGAGGCGTACGCTGAGTACATGGAGTCTGTACATAGGATTGCAAGTTACTCACTTGCTCGCGGTTCCACTTACGGTGAATACGTGCTCCTGCACTTGATTATTCCATACTGGTTGTATGATATGCCAAAGTCTCAGTTTGGACCTGGCTTTTGGGAAATAAGAGTGGTTGGCGTGGAGCCGTTTTTTGGCAAGCAGGGCAAGGTGCATTGGAGAGACTTGAGGTTGACTGTCAGCGAACGGGCTTTGAATACAGGCGCTTGTCTTTCGCTTGAAAACAAGTTTGATTCTAATCCATTTAATTTTTTTGCTCCAAATACCACACCCAGGCGATTTGACGAAAGCCATGTGAAACCCCAGGAGCCAGATGAAGATGATGGTTTGCTCGGATATGCTCAAAAGGCAATGCATGCACTCTGTGACAGTGGTGACGATAAGAGCCTCTTGCCAGAGGGGCGCGTGACTTTTCAAGACAGTGGTCATGTGTTCTATGTGGATGTTAAATCACCGACACACGAGAGCACGCAGACTCTTCTTGATCGCACGGTCGCGATCATTGCGCCATTTGCCATCAAAACACACGAGGATGTTGCTTCACTAAAACTCACCATGCTTCCTGATATGTCTGGTATTGAATTAGATCATGAGGGAATGCACTTTTTTCAGTATCATGGTGATAGGGAGGAAAACGTGTGCATGATTGATTCTGCACCACTAGACCTTTAGCATCGCTTAGCGGTGCTTTTTTGTTTGCGAAAAAATTTAGGCAGTGTATAATCAAAGGCGAAAATAATAATATAAAATATGAGCAAAACACCTAAATATGATGAGAAGGTAAAAGCCATTCTTGACGAACTTAAACCCCACGAGCGCACATGTGCTCTTTCTGGAGAAAAGTGGATGATGGATGAAGAGGAAATCTCTTGGTATAAACATTTTCTTGTTCCACCTTCAAACCACCACCCGCTTGTTCGCATGAAAGTTATTTCTTCTTTTGCGACAGGGTTTGGTTGGTGGTGGCAAAAGCACCCAGAAACTGGAGAGCCTGTTTTAACATATGTGCATCCTGCAACAGGAATTAAAGCGTTGCCTGATGCGGAA
>JBDRLV010000066.1:0-2634 GCA_043812755.1 Patescibacteria group bacterium
TTTTGATTCAGAAATGCGCTTTGCAGTCTTTGGTCCGATGCCAGGAATCCTGATTAGTTCAGGATAAGATGCCTCGTTGATGTCAATTGCTCCATCAAAATTTGCCATTGCCATTGCCATCTTAGGATCCTTGTTTGGCAGCATTCCATCGTCCATGATTGCATCAAACTCTTTCACCTTGTAGTCATATTGCCTAATAAGAAAATCAACATTGTACAGGTGGTTTTGTCGCCAAAGTGGTTCTGCCTTCTCATTCTCTAAAGCAGTTCCTTTTACTGGCCGAAATGCAGAGTAATACATCCGTCTTAGCTCAATATTCTTGTATTCCCAGTCAACCATCTTAAGAACATCTTTGTCTGAAGCTAAATTATTTATTATCATCTGTGTGGTCTGTCCAGAGCTAAGCTTCATCTTGGAGATCCATGCTTGTCGTCTAAGAATATCTGTCTTGAAGTCCTTGCACGAACTCAATTCAGACATCACGCTTTTATTCGGAGATTCAATATTGATGCTCATCCTGTTCGACAGCTCGCTTGCCTGCTTTATCAGCTCATAAGATGTACCGGGCAATACTTTAAAATGAACATATCCTCTAAACCTGAACTTATGCCTTAATATCCTTACAGATTCAATCATGTTCTCTGTAACTCGGTCAGGATTGCCTGCAACACCAGAGCTTAAGAACAAGCCATCTACTTCAAGGTTCTTGTGAAGCCAATTAAAAAGCGTAGCTAGTTCCTTTGGATTGTAGCTTGTTTTTTGCTTATCACAGCTATCTTTCGAATTTGCGCAGTATTTACAGTCAAATTTGCAGCTGTTATCCATAAGTGTCTTAAAAATTCGGCAGGTTTTGTGCTCTGCTTTTGCATAATATATGCCTCCCAGGCCTTTGTCAACATTTACCTCACACATTTTGGGTCCACAGCTGTCATACTTTCCGGCGCTTCCAAGGATCTTAGCTTTTTCAAACGTGTTCATGACTCAGAACAGGTTTTCCATCTTTAAATATCTCACGCGGGGTTGTCCAGTGGGCACAGTCAGTAGTTCCGATTGAAAATTTGTGAGAATTAAAGCTTTAAATGGCTGTTTTCTGCGGTTTCGTTCTTAGAAAGATGATAAGATGGGAGATTTTTTATCTCCCACCGCCTCATTTGTAAGTTGAATAGACCACAAAGAGGTGATGTTGTATGAATATAGCTGAGATAAAAACTTTACTGATTTCTGCTAAAAAAGAGCTTAATAGCATGTTGAGTTTGAATCGTACTAAGCAAATTAAGTATGAAGAGAGTAAATATTTTGATTTGGTTACGTTTTTGAGTTTGTGGAATGTTGCTTCTGAAGATGGAAGCAAGATTGTGAATGTTATTGATGATGTTCCAAGCGGTGATGCTTTGATGCAACAGCTTCAAAAACTTGATCTTGAAATTGTTGAAGCTCAGTTTGATTCTGTTTTTGAAAAGCAATTCAAGAAAATGTTTAAGAAGAAAAAGAAGCCGAAAGTTGTTGCGATTATCGATGTTCACGAACAAGAAACTTATTGTAAAGACAAACGTACCAATCCTTATACGCCTGGCGGCAAGCACAAGAATGGCACAAATTTTTTCTTCAAGTTTGCAACAATACAAATACTTCACAAGAACAAAGTCTTAACATTAAAAGTTAAGATTCTCCGTCGGAAACAGCCAATGAAAACTATTGTTGCAGAACTTGTTAAAACTGCACAAAAATTTGTGAAAATAAAAACATTGCTTCTTGACAGAGGTTTCAGAGACGTGAATATTTTTAACGAACTTGAATTTCTTCAAGTTCCAGTTCTCATGCCATGCATAAAAGATGATAAAACCAAAAAAGAGTTTGATAAAACAAAAGGCAAATATGCAGTTGTGAAATACTGGTGGAAAAACATCAAAGGCGAATACGCAGACTTCAAACTCATAATGATGAAACTCAACAACGAAAAAGAAATAGGATTCTACACAACAATAAAACACATTTGGCTGCGAACAGCCAAATACTTCCTCCGCCTTTACTCAAAAAGATGGAACATAGAAACAGGATACAGACTACAAAACCAATTTCTGCCAAAAACAACATGCATCAACGGAATAGTCAGATATTTCTACTTCTGCTACGCAGTAGCCATGCACAACCTATGGCTCACCATAAAAAACACCATCGCTAAAACAAAAATCACAGTAACAACACTCAAATTCATACTCACATACACATGGATAACAACACACCTAAGCCTCGAACTATAACAAACAGACACAAATCAAAAATCACTGTTTATCCACGAAAAACTCTACCGATCTGACAGAAAATCACAAAATTTTCTGAGATTTTTCTAAGCAAAAAGAAAAACATTGGCAAAATCTAAACAAAGAAGGCATTCCCCCCTAACTGACTAACTGAAAACTAGAAAATTCAAGATTTCAAGCCGATCTACTGAACTGCTGCATGGATTTTTCTCTAAACTCAAGAATGACTACAACCCATCGGAGGTACTGCTCAATCCCATCTCAAGAACAATGTGCTTCTTGTCTGGTACAGAGACATAGATATCCTCACCTTTTCTTATATTCAGGCTTCTTACTACATGATTGTTGAAGTATATGCCAAGGCGGTCTTGTG
>JBDRLV010000067.1:0-8223 GCA_043812755.1 Patescibacteria group bacterium
AGGTTTTTTTATTTGTAAACTAAAATATGAACAATACAAAATTAAATATTCTTCTTGGCCTGTTCGTAGGCCTGCTCATAGGAATGAATTTGCTTGGAGGAAAAATAACAACTCTTTTTGGAATCTCGGTTTCTGTTGGAATATTCATGGTTCCACTCACATTCTTAATCACTGACATTGTCGCAGAAGTTTATGGCAAACGCACCGCAAAGCAATTTGTGCTAGTTGGAGCTTTTGTTCTGATTGTAACATTCCTTTACACTGCCCTGTTTGTTTTACTAGAACCAAACGAACGCTACAGCGCAAACGAAGCTTATAAAACAATTTTTGGCGCGTCCTTGCGTATGATGATTGCAAGTCTTGTAGCATTCTTGCTAGCGCAACTCCATGATGTATGGGCATTTGAATTCTGGAAGGGAAAAACACATGGCAAGCTCTTATGGTTGCGCAACAATGCATCAACATTTGTTTCACAAGCAATTGATACACTTGTTTTCATGTTTATTGCTTTCTATCACATAGCCCCAAAATTTGACGCACTGTTTATTATCAAGCTTGCTATCCCCTACTTCTTATTTAAAATAGCCTTTGCTGTAATTGATACTCCGTTTGTGTATCTTGGAGTGAGGTGGTTGAAAGGAAAAGAGGAGAAAGTACAGGGCTAATAATCAAACCGGTAGACGCAGGCTTTAGCCTGCGCACGGACACTAAAGTGTCCTATAACGAATTGACCGCCTCCACCCCTTGAGCCCCAAAACATATGCTAAACGTCCAACCAATCAAAACGAGAATTCTACAACCGCCTAAAGATGATTTGTTTGAGGTAATTTGGAACGAACTCAAAGAACTGCCAGAGCGCAGTGTACTTGCTATTACATCAAAGGTTGTAAGTATTCATGAAGGGCGCTGTGTTGCAATTGATCAGGTTCCTGACAAAAATAAGCTGATCAAACAAGAAGCAGAGCGATATTCTAATGAAATCCATCCGCTTTCTGATTCGATCATGCTAACAATCAAGCATGGGCTTATAACTCCGTTTGCTGGTATTGATGAATCAAATGGTAATGGGCACTATATTTTATTTCCTGAAAATCCACAGGCCAGTGCGCAGACGATCTGGAACTGGGTAAATCAGACTTATGGCACAAAAGAATTTGGAGTTGTAATTACAGACTCAGCAATGGTGCCTTTGCGACGCGGGACAATTGGAATTGCGCTTGGCACATGGGGATTTTTGCCAGTCAAAGATTATAGGGGCAAACCAGATCTGTTTGATCGCCCTGCGAAGTTCAGTTGGCTTAGTGTTGCAGACACTCTTGCTAGTGCAGCAGTCCTTGCAATGGGAGAAGGAAATGAGCGCACTCCACTTGCACTTATCACTGGAGACCTTCCTATCACATTCACTGATTCAAATCCTGAAGAGCACCCTGATTATCTTTCCCCTAAAATCCCACCTGACGAAGACATGTTCTCGCCCATTATGAAGTGGTAATGCTCAAACAAAAGACTCCGCAAAAAGCGGAGTCTTTTGTGGCCTGCCACCCGTAGCTTTGACGGATAAACAGATTCCAGAGCCACCCTTCGCTAAAGCTTCGGGTAACACCCTACGCTTTGGCTACAGAATACTATAGTCAAAGCGTAGGGTGGTGCCGAGGGTGAGAATTGAACTCACGACACGAGGATTTTCAGTCCTCTGCTCTACCACTGAGCTACCTCGGCAAAATAGCCCACACTCCGGAAGCACAAAATGTGCAACCGGAGTGGGGCAAGCTGGTGCCCGGAACCAGATTTGAACTGGTGACACGCGAATTTTCAGTCCACTGCTCTACCAACTGAGCTACCCGGGCATAATTACTACAACCACATTTAAAGTATCGACTATTGCATAAAAAGTCAATACCTTAAATCTGGTGGGCGTGCCAGGACTTGAACCTGGGACCTCAACATTATCAGTGTTGCGCTCTAACCACCTGAGCTACACGCCCGTTATTTTGTGTATGTAGCAAAGGTGATAATCAACCACCTGAAAGGTCAGCAAAGCTGACCGCAGTCCACCGAAGCTATTGCAAAGGTGGAAGCTACACGCCCTCAAAAGGTGCCGATAGTGTATCAAAAACATGTAATTTTAGCAAGGATACTTATCCAGTTCAATACTATCTAAAAACAACAAAAAAGACACCACTTGGGTGTCTGAGTTATGAAAACTCGACCAGACAAAAGCCTTGCTTGCTCTTGTCAAAAGGATCTGTGAGTACCTCAATGAATCTGCAATTTGGCAAGTGCCCTTTTGCAAAAGGTCCAAGTGCCTGAGCTATTGTCTGGGCAAGATCATCCTGAACCGCTTGGCTGCGATTTTCCTTTTTCATGAATCGAACAGAAACCACAAAGCCTCTGCGATGATTCCTTGGCAAAAGATCCATTGGAAAGAAAACCTCAACGTCATCTTCACTCACATCGAGTACATCTACTTGAGACACTCGTTTTTTTATATTCACACAAAGGCCCACGATATCAATCTGCGAGGTGTCGTGTGGCAGTCCCAATACAGTAATAAGCGGCATAGTTTTCCCCTTTCTTGAAAAGAACTCAGAACAAACTTAGCAGATAATCGCGTGGGGGTCAATGATAGCTCAATACCTCCCCTTAGTAAGGGGAGGCTAAGGAGGGGTCTAGCGAATCGATCCGGTAGCCGCAAGCTTTTCCGCCTCAGCCAGAGGCTGATGGGCCTTTGGCTCAAAAGGCGGATCAGCCTCTGGCTGAGGCTTGCGCTTTGAACGCAGGCTGAAGCCTGCGCCTACCGGTTTGTATAGACATCCCTTTTCAATGAGATTCTTCACTTCGGCCTTCAGCCTCGTTCAGAATGACAGACTAAGAAGCTTGCTTCGTAGTCGCTCTGCTCCTCCTCGCAATGACAGATCAGTGTTATCAGTGTTTAGATCCGCACAATAAGTATCTTCCAAACAAAAAAACCGCACGTCGTGTATTACCTACACAACATGCGGACGGGTATAAAAGATCTTACTTCTTCTTGTCACGCGCTTCGAAATCGCGCATCACAGTATCGGGGTCAAGGTCTGCCCCAAGACCAGAATTGCCTCGGCGAGCAACAATCTCGCCAAGCGCCTTCTTGTAGTAGGCGGCCATCTTGAGGGTCGTCTTGCCCTTCAAGCGAGCAAGCGTCGCTGCTGCCCATCCACCAGAGTCAGGGATGTCAGCTTCGTCACCAACGATCGCACCCCACACCATCATGAGAGTCACGCGGTCAGGACCAGTCGACTTCTCGTCAGCTTCACCGTCGAGGTAGCGTCGCATGATCCAACCACCAACACGTCTGTAGTATGACTGATTGTAAGGCTCGCCATTGACATGTGTGTCAGTACCTGGCTCAGGCTCACGCGCCAGCCATACCCCGTACTTGCAGTCCTCGCCAACACAGTCAGAGTCGCAGGCAGGCAGAAAGTTCCATTCCTCGTCTCGACACTCAAGCACCCACTTTTTGTACTCTACGTCATATGCCTCAGAAGCCCTGATTGCCTTGAGGACCGCATCGTAGTCAAGATTAATAGCAGTGGACATGGCTTCTGAAAGCCCAGACGACACCTTCGTCACCCAATTCTCAGGCAACTTCTCTTTGAGTGCCTTGGTTTTGTCAGCCAGGTGACGCATTGCAACCGAAAACCGTACCTCGTCAGCAAGAAGAGCTCTTGCTGTTGAACGAATGGGCCGGGTATCATCAAACCAATTATACCACCCAAGCAGAGTGTTGCGCCAAGTAAACTCGCCCTCTGAGTCAATAAGCTCCTGAACCGCAAGAGCTACCATTGAAGCCCAAGTGTTTGCATATGAACTCAAGTGCTCTTCGCGCTCATAATTAGGATTCGCCTTGATACAGAGCTCAGGCTTACACCTTGAGGTGAATTTCAGTCTGTATCCATGGCTAACTCTCCCTTGAGCGTCTGATCGAGGCAGAGTCAGACTCAGTCCCTCAGACAGTGTTTCAACTACGGTTGCGTACACTGCTTGCCTTTGCTCTGTTCTGGTATCATCCGGTATGCTTTCAGCCATCCTTTCCGTAAGTAAAGCAGCACAATCACTTCGAATCCTCTCCTGCTCTGCAGGCGGGCAAGGGTCAGGCTCTGGCTCACGCGCCTTTGGTTCAGGCGCAGGAGCATGCCTTATGGGTGCAGGCGGGGGCGGATCGTCTGAACACGCAACAAGCAATGAAATTCCAAAACCAGCCAGTACAAATGTTGATGTCAAAGATCGTTTCATCTTTTTTCCCTTTCTCCTTTTCTTATTTTTTCCAAGGGTTCTTCACTTCAACGAACCGCGCATCATACCAGTTTTCCCCCTTTTTGTCAATACTAGTATAGCACTAGAAAAAAACTGTAATTTTTGATAAAATAAATATACATTTACTACTATGCCATCCTGAGAAGTCCAGCTTAGCTGGACGACGTAGGGATCCTATTTCCTCGTTTAATAGGATTATTACGTCGGCCCTTCGGCCCTTCGACAGGCTCAGGGTCGCCCTGAGTATAATCGAAGGGCGAAAAGCTCAGGACCTCCTCATAATGACAAATTAAATTTATGAAAACAAAACTACTTCAAATCGCCATATCTGTATTTGCGATCTCAATACTCATCCAACCTTTTGCAACACATGCAGAGGAAACAAACACACCTGACCCCTACGCAGACGATATTTACAATGTGTGTTTCCAAAATATGTATAATGCTGCTGGAACTGTTGGCGCACCGGATGGAAACTTTGGATCATACATGGCTAAAGAAACCTTTGTAACGCTTGATATGGGGGAAGGTGAAGAAGGAACTGGTGACTTAACACTTCATTATGTGCTTTTGGATTTTGGTGGAATGTACAGAATACGTTTCTTTGACAGCGAAATGAATTTACTTCAAATAACTTCAGATTTTTTCCCACTTGGGAAAACACTGCTTACAATTGAATACGCCAGCGAAGTGCCATACAGATATGTTGAAGTGTATAGTGTAAATTTAAATATTTGGAAACTTGATGCTATTGAGGCAGCAACATATATTGGCCAAGACCCAATTGACCTTGGCACAACAGAGCAACAACAAGAACAAACTCAGGAAGAACTTGAAGCAGAAGCAATCGCCAACGATCCTAATGCAATAGTACGCGGAAATCTTATTAAACTTGTTGATGACAATGATCCAAATACAACCTATGACACTGCAGTTTATGTTGTGGGAGAAAATGAAACACGACATGCATTCCCTTCAGAGTCTGTATTCTTTTCTTGGTATGATGGTTTTGGAAATGTTAAAGAAATTGATATAGAGAAAATGGCATCATTCACACTTGGGAAAAACGTAACTGTTCGCCCTGGAACATACTTGGTCAAGTTGACTTCTGATCCAAATGTATATGCAGTTGAAGAGGGTGGGGTTTTACGCCATGTAAAATACGAAAGCATTGCAAAGCAACTTTATGGTAAATCATGGGCAAATCGTGTTGTTGATATTCCTGATGTCTTTTTTATGAATTACACAAAAGGACGCGAGATAGATAGTGTTGTACATCCATCTGGAACATATGGGACAAATAATAAGGAATACTATTATATAAAAAATGGAATGCAATACAGCATCTCTGCTACTATTCGAGAACAGATGGGTCTTCGTACAATATTTTCTGTTGAAATTGATGATGACCTATTCATTTTATATCTTGATGGAGGCGACCTCCCACTTGATCCTGCAATCCAGTATCCGTATTAACAGTCTGTCATGTTGAGGGAGCAAAGCGATCGAAGGATCCCATTGACCGAGCAATGAGATTCTTCGTCACTGCATTCCTCAGAATGACAGATGAATTACCCCTTGCCAAGTGCAAGGGTTTTTGATACACTAGCGGCACGTTAAAAATTACAATGAGTGAAACGCTTGAAAATGGATGAGATGTTGATGAATGGAGAAAGCAACGAGGAGCTGTATATAAATATACAGCGACGAGTTGCAGAGGCTCCATGAATCAACAGATCGCCATTTTCAAGCGTTTCAACCCCGGGGTGTAGCTCAGCAGGCTAGAGCGTCTGGTTTGGGACCAGAAGGTCGCAGGTTCGAGCCCTGTCACCCCGACCACCCAGCTGGGCTAGATTTTGAAACAAACAAAGCCAAAGCTGAGTTTCGGCAAGCATTAAAAACCCAGTTCAGATGGGTGAGAAGACCAACTAAGCTGACCCGCTAATATGGAAATTACAAAAGACAAGGCAAGAGAACTTGTTTTAAAATACTTGAAAGATCAAAATAATCAAATCCATTCCAGAGAAAGTGAGGTGGTTTTAGTCGCACTTGCACGCGAGCTAAATGAGGATGAAAATGTATGGAGTCTCGCTGGTTTATTGCATGACCTGGATTGGGAACAAACATCTGAAAACCCTAAGCAACATGGAATCAAAACCCTTGATATATTAAAAGATGAAGGATTTGAAATCCCAGAAGAAGTTGCTCGTGCTATTTCTGCACACAATGAACAATACACTGGAGTAGCCCGAGAAAGTAAATTAGATTACGCGCTTGCTGCTGGTGAATCAGTGACTGGACTTATTTATGCGTATGCCTTGATGCGTCCTGAAAAACTTAATGGAATGAAGGCAAGCTCGCTAAATAAAAAATTCAAAGACAAAAATTTTGCTGCAAAGGTTTCGCGTGAGCTGATTAATGACATTGAAAAAACTGGAATTGAAAAATCAAAATTTTTTGAGATTGCCATTAATGCAATGCAAAACGTTTCTTCAGAAATAGGATTTTAACAATATGAAACATTTAGAACACGAAATTCATCACCTTAAAGAAAGAAATCGTCGTGTTGATGCTGATAAGGCTTGGGAAACAAGTTGGCAGAGAAAACTGACGATTGCAATTCTTACATATGTAATAGTGGTGATATTCCTGATGACGATTGATGCGCCCAAACCATTTTTAAATGCTTTGGTGCCAACGGCCGGATTCCTACTATCAACACTGACACTATATGGTTTCAAAAGACTCTGGATAAGGTATGGTTATAAAAATGAGAAGTAATTAAAACCGCCACAAGGCGGTTTTTGGGTTGACAAACACGATATTTTTTGATATTATACTCGTTTCATCACAAAGATGGAGAGCAAGGCGGGTCATTATGAAAATCTTTTTGGACGACAGACGTAAGCCACCGACCGGCTATGTGCTTGTCAGAAACCTGCCTGAGCTTCAGAGGCTTCTGCAGGATCGCGACGAGGATATCGAAGTCATGAGCTTTGATCACGACCTTGGAGACAACACACCAGACGGAATGGCGATTATCAAGTGGATGGCAGACAACTGCCCTGAGCGCTGGCCTGAGCAGACCACGATCCACTCTGCCAATCCTGATGGCGCGCGTAACATTGCTGCGTTCGACAGAGCAGTGCGAAAACACTTGCTCCCCGACCTCTAACTCAAGCGAGCACAACCTGCTCGCTTTTTAGTTTATTAAAAATCAAGTATAATATGTTTTCCATATGTCGCAATATAAAACAATCGGAATTATTGGTGGAATGGGCCCTTGGGCTGCTGTTGAGTTTGAAAAAACATTACTAGAGCTTGTGGGTGCAGAAGATGATTTTGGCTACCCGCCAATTATTTGCCATAACAATACAGATATTCCAGACCGAGCAACTGCAATGCTTGAAGGTGGGGAGTCCCCTGTTCCAGCTCTTGTGCGCATGGCACAAAATTTGATTGATTGTGGTGCAGAAATATTATGTATGCCATGCAATACAGCGCATTATTTTTTCAATGATATAAATAAAAATCTGAATCACGGCATTGTTTTTGTCAACATGATTGAATGTGTCTGTAATACAATAAAAAAATGCAGAATTAATAAAGTCGGCTTGCTTGCAACAGACGCAACCATTCAGACAAATTTGTATCAAGACAAACTCGTAGAAATTAATATCGAACTCATTGCGCCAGATGATTCTCATCAAAAAAAAGTAATGAAATCTATCTATGGTGCACAGAGCTTAAAAGCTGGAAATATTGAGCAACCATCAGCGTGGCTAAAAGAAGCTTCAGATAATTTAATATCAAAAGGAGCTGAGATGATCATTCTAGGATGCACTGAACTCCCAATTGGAATCAAACGATTATCTGTGCCACTTATCAATTCAAATCTGGAACTTGCAAAAGAAGTATTACAAAAAGCAA
>JBDRLV010000068.1:0-6690 GCA_043812755.1 Patescibacteria group bacterium
TGCCTGAAGTAACTTGAAACAAAAAATCCGACGCGTGTCGGATTGTAGGGTTTGGTGTTCAGTTGCCACAGATGTCATCATGGCCAGAGAAAGTTTTGCCACGCAAGTGATTAATTGACAGAAGCATTGCAATGAAACAGAGCATTGCAAATACGATTTCTCCTTTTCCAAGGAAATAGCTAGAACTTACCCCAAAAAACAAGATCAGCATAATCGCCATAAAGGTAATTATCTTATCACGAATCATTTTGGGGCTTCCTTTGTCTGCGCAAAGTCCGGCTTTTTGATTTTTGGCTTTGGAAGCTCACGCGTGCAAAGGTTTTTCACACTCGCTTGGGCTTTGCCACATGCTTCCAGATATTCCATTGCCATTTCCGCGAGCCTACATGTTGCGTTTGCTTTGGCACACCACTCTTTTTCTTTGGCTTGTGCAGAGGCGCATCCTGAAAAAGCACGATCGCAAATCGCTTTGCGCATCTGGACAGTATGGGTTGAATCCTGTGTGAACGGCGAGCCTCCAACGTAAAGAGTCAGCATGCACTCGTCATAGCTTGTCATCTTTGATGTGCCATCGTCCCTGACAGCTTGAAAAGCAGGTTGCGCAGGCTTTTCTTCAGGCAGACATCGGCTGATGCTGTTGTGCGCATCCCACTGGCATGAGGTGCCTTCAGAGCACCTGATGTCATTGAGTTCGCAATCAATCCACGCAAACGCCACTGCGGGCGTAAGCAAAAAACCAGCAAGAACAAGTATTGTGTAAAAAGAACGCATAATCTCACCTCCTAAAGTTGAGGATAGCAATTGATTTGTGTTGTGTCAACCAATGTATTCAAATAAAAAATCCGACGCGGGTCGGACAAGTATGGTTACTGAGCCCAGAACGGAGGACCGTCATCTGTAGTTGTTGTATCACTTCTTGTAATAAGAAATAGAGGTATTATTCCGATTGCAACAATTCCAGTAATTACTCCAAAGAAATAATCACCATCTGTAAAGGCCACAAAGGCACCAAATCCAAAAAATGCAGTTATGCAAAGGCAGAAAATGGCTTTGATAATTCTTGGCATGGATCCTCCAGTAATGTGCAAAGGACAAGTTTGTGATTGGTAAGACTGCTTATTGCTTCCAGATCAAAGATAGCAGTAATTAAGATTTGCGTCAATTGAGCTTGCATGAATTAAAAAACCCGACTTATGGTCGGGGTTTACGATAGGTCAATCGAACCTTGGATTATATTCTTCGCTTTCGTTTTTCTTTGGGCGAAGCATGCTTAATGAACCAATTGCAAGGAAGAGGAAAATGAACGGTGTTACATGATCGCCTTCTTTATATGAAGTCCATGCAAGAAAAAGCATGACTGCAGTCACACAAAGTGATGTGAGAATTCGCCAGATCACTTTTTCTTTTCCTTTTTGAGCATGGCCTCGTATTTGGAATAAGGCATGCTGCATAGATTCATATTTTTGGGGTAGCTACATTTGTACTGAAGTGCTTCTAGCTCTTCGTAAAATACCCCAGAAGAACCATCCTCAGCAAGTTCTTTTTTGGAGATCTCAATTGCTTGAATGCATGCTTCTTGTGCATCCTCATAAACCTTCATGCACCCAGGAAACAGTTTTTCGCACTGTGCAGGAACTGCTTGACGACACTGCTTTGTATTGCACTTTCGGTACAAAGGCGTTGTGCACATACGGTAAGTGTAGAATTCAGGTTTTCCATTTTTCGGTTCTTCTTTCTTCACACACGTGTGCATACGGTCTTTGTCGACCCATGTGCACTCATAACCATCCTTGCATGTGTATCCCTCTGAAGTGCAGTCTACCTTTGCCTGCGCTTGGGTTGGGGTTAAAGCGAACAAAGCCAAAATGGCCAAACTCATAAATAAAGATCTCATTTTCTAACCTCCTAAATTGGAGATTAACAGTAGATTTGTTCGTTGTCAATAATAATTAATTGATTTGTTGGTATATTATTGACAAAAAATTTTATATTTGGTAATAAAAGTACAGCTTTTTACAATCAAGAGGGCAGGCGCTTGGTTTTATGTTGGGTAACTGGTTAATGGTGTAGAGGAGGTAGTATGATTCAAGAACTGACACCAGAACAGAAGAAAAATTGGACCTTGAAACAGAAGGATGAGTGGTGGCTCAAGAACGTTTACCGTGGTGACATGCCACAGTTGACGATTCGATCAGCTATCACTGGAGCACTGCTTGGAAGTGTTCTTTGCCTCACCAATCTCTACATCGGGATCAAGACAGGGTGGACGCTTGGGGTTGGGATCACGTCGGTGATTCTTTCTTACGCTGCGTTCAAGATGCTTGCCAAGGCTGGCCTTGGCAAGGAGATGACTATCCTTGAGAACAATGCTATGCAGAGCTGTGCAACTGCTGCTGGTTATATGACTGGCCCGCTTGTTGCAAGCATTCCTGCATACATGATGATCACAAGCAAAGTGCTTCCGCAGTGGCAGGTTATCACTTGGGTGTTTGCCCTTGCTCTGATGGGAGTGTTGTTTGCATTCCCGCTCAAGAAGCGTTTCATCAATGATGAACAGCACGATTTTCCGGAGGGTAAAGCCTGTGGTGTTGTGCTCGATGGTTTGCACGATGAAAAGCAAGCTAGTGACAGTTTGCTCAAGACTCGCATTTTGTTGATTGCAGGTTCGATTGCTGCTGTGTTTACGTATCTGCGCAGTGAGAAGCTTATGGATCTTATTCATCTCAAGTTTCTCACCATTCCAGATTATCTTGAAGACATCCTCTTCAAGTTCACAACTTGGCGACCAACGATCTTTGGAAGCAAGTTCCAGGATCTTACCATTGGGATTGAGACTGACCTGGCCATGTTTGCGGCCGGAGGTCTCATGAGTGTGAAAACAGGTGTGTCACTCATTGTTGGTGCTTTCATCAACTACTTCATTCTGGCGCCGTATCTCATCAAGATTGGCATCATTGGAGAAGCAAGCTTCAAGGCAATCACAATGTGGTCGCTCTGGGGCGGTGTTGCGATGATGGCAACTGCATCCATTTTCTCGTTTTTCTCAAAGCCCGCAATGATCATAAGTGCATTCACTGGCATGTTCAAAAAGAACAAGCAAGAGGACATTCTCAAGGACATTGAGTTGCCGTTGAAGGTGTCTGTGATCGGAATTCCGATCGTCAGTGTGTTCCTTATGATCATGGGAAAAATCTATTTTGGAATTTCTCCATGGCTCACCATGGTTGCAATTCCTCTCATCTTTGTCTTTACTCTGATTGCTGTGAATTCAACAGCGCTGACTTCCATCACGCCAAGTGGTGCGCTCGGCAAGCTCACCCAGGTCACCTTTGCGGTGATTGCACCTGGACAGCCTG
The DNA here is from genome assembly GCA_043812755.1 of Patescibacteria group bacterium. Lineage (GTDB taxonomy): Bacteria > Patescibacteriota > Patescibacteriia > UBA9934 > GWF2-40-263 > JBDRLV01. The sequence continues at coordinate 3,357 of JBDRLV010000068.1, forward strand.
TTGTGAATATCATGGCAGCCGGTGCATCTGCTGAGTCTGCTGGCAATTCCTCAAACCTGCTCATGGACATCAAGCCTGGCTACATGCTCGGCGCAAAACCGCGCCATCAGGCTGTGGCGCACGTTATTGGCGCATTTGTGGGTATCTGCGTGGCAGTCCCAGTGTTTTACATGCTTTTCAATGGTGACATTTCAATGTTTGGTTCCAAGCAGATGACAATGCCCGGGGCAACCATTTGGAAGGCTGTTACAGACGCTCTGTCTGTTGGACTCAGCGCATTGCATCCGACCGCACAAGTTTCTGTGCTGATTGGTGGAGTGCTTGGTGTGGTGCTTGAGTGGTGCAATCAGAAGTTCAAGTGGTTCCCAGTTTCTCCTGTGGGGCTTGGGCTTGCGTTCATTCTACAGTGCTCAACAAGCTTCATCATGGCAGCTGGTTCCATCACTTTCTGGGCAATTGGGAAGTTCTATGAGTCCAAAGATCCCAAAGACGCTTTGTTGACTCCTGAACAAAAAGAAGCGAAGGAACCAAAGACGCTCCTTTTCAAAGTCGCAGTGAAGAACCATGAAACTCTCTGTGCTGGCCTGATCGCAGGCGCTGCGCTCATGGGCATTGTTTCATTGCTCGTTACCAATATGCTGAAGTAGTATATTACTCACCCGTAGATTTCTGCGGGTTTTTTGTTTCTTGACGAATACATAAAAAGTTGCTTAACTTAAATTGCGACCAGCTTATACTGCCACGTCGGCAGAATGCTAGCTCCTGGCATTTTTCAGGAGTATAAGGAGAAAGAGTTGAAAAAGGAGGATAGAGAGTTTTTGGTGGCGGTCGCAACTGGAGCCCGCAAGCTCCTCTCAACTGCGTTGTCTTTCGTTCTTACAGTAGCAGTGATTGCTGCAATGGGAGTCTGGGCATGGCGTGACTATGTCTGGGAGCAATCAGTGTTTAAGGCAACGTACGAGCACACAGAAGATTTTCCCATGATCGGCGGTGTGCTCTCCCTCTTCTGTGCTGTGTCAAACTATGAGGATCTCAAAGAAGACATTGCTGACCTCAAAGCGTTTCGCAGACACGCACAGCACAAACTCGCCTCGTGCAAAAGAGGGCCTCTAGAGTTTTACGAGTGCTACCTTGAGTACGAGCGAGCCAAGCGCGACATTGGTACCTACGTGGGTGGTTACGAGCGCGCAAAGCAACTGTACAGTGTGGTTGATGGTTTGCAGACTGTTTTCTCAGACGCACACAAGATCGCGCGTGCGCTACCTGCAACCGAGAATGTTCACAAGCCTATTAAAGACGGACTTGTATCAATCACTCAGTACTTAGATGGCCTTACTACTTCAGATCTCATTTTCAACACAAAAGAAGTTGAAGCTGAGGTCAAGCGCAGGATTGAAGAACTGCGCGATCCGTTTGAGGAGTGGGTCATACATCTCGCCGGTCATTTTCCTGGGGTTACGATTCCTGCTGTTGCCGTGGCATACGCTTATGAGGACGGGTGGGCTGGTTCACTCGTTTTCGCACAGAAGTTTTTCCAAGAAGGGCGTGTGTATGACTACATGTTGGAATCAAAGACTTTCGCATACGCGCGGAGTCAAGGTTGCCTAATGGATTCAGACCTTTTCCCATCAAGCTCAAGGCCTTGTGATTTTGAAGAAAAAAGTTGTATGTAGCAAGGTCTCCTGCCCTCCAGCGCGGACACTCGGTTCGCGCTTTTTTATTTTTAATCACACAGTGGTATGATATTAAATGTGTTAGGACTCAATAGAAACAATGTAATATTATCAAAATACGATCCTGCTTGGACGCAGGATTTTGAGATTGAGAAAAAGGCGATTTTGGATAAATTTGGTGACGATTTGGTTGCGATTGAACATATTGGTTCTACAGCAATACCTGACATGATTGCTAAACCATTGATTGATTTTATGGTTGCAATAGATTCTCTTGATAATTATGAAAGGTTTGTTGGTCCTCTACGAGAGCTTGGATATGAAATTCGAAAAGATTATCGGGCTGATCTTCAACATGTATTGTTTGTAAAAGGGCCAGAGGAAAATCGTACACATTATTTAAAACTCACAGAGCTTGATTCAAATTTTTGGAAAGAGCACATTGTGTTTCGGGATTATTTGATTGCGCACCCAGATGTTGCAGAGGAGTATAAAAAATTAAAGCAGTCATTATTTGAAAAGTATGCGGAAAATCGCACAGAGTATACAAAAGCAAAAGCAGGGTTTATTGAAAGCGTTCTTGCGCGGGCAAGTGAAGATGGGGATGAAAAGTAATTATCAGATGAGCAATGCGATTGTGAAAATTGATTTTGACGTTTCTGATGAAGCGATTGTTCTGGCTCGTAAAATCATGACAGAAAAAGAAACAGATATGCGACAGCAACTTGGCGATGAACTTCTAGATGAGCTCGCAGACTTGGCGCAGATCGATATTGTGAAATTAAAAATTTCAGATGAAAAACAGTATCACAAAAAAAGAGCAGGTAAGGTTGCGATGCGACAATACGGTTACTATAAACCTGGCTCCAAATATATTTATATTAACAATAGAACAGCGGTGCAGGGGAAGGTGTTGGCAGGTAAAACGTTTTTAAATACGCTGGTGCATGAATGGATGCATCATTATGACTGCTGTAAATTAGGCTTGAACTCAATTCATACAAAAGGATTTTACTCGCGGTTAAATTGTTTGTATAAAGCGCTTTTGTGTGAGTAGAGAAACGAGGGGCTGATCCCTCGTATTATTGTGGCTTCCGATGAGTCCGAAAGTCCATAAGCATCACTCTAGGCTTCCGATGCTGTCTGAACTTCCATAAGCATCGGAAGCCAATCGTATGGTTTTGCTGGCGTTGAACAAAAAAAGACCCGAGTGGGTCTTGAGTATGGACGCCATTTATGGCGTCCTAAGGTAAAGATCAGACAGGTTTTTCATGTGGATTAGTTTCTTGTACTCCGTTGGAGTTTTGTCCCAGTAGGCGAGTGGGTCTTGCCAATCTGGGAACTCCCTGTTGATCCACTCGAACGCTTCTGTGTACGCTGGAGCAAGATCAGTATTGCGCTTTACTCGATCATAGTACGATGTCTCCACACCATGTGTTGTAAAGACAGGCACATCAGTTTGTCCATCGCGCATGCGCACTTCAACCCAGAAGGTGTATGCGTCATTGTCATCTTCTTTACCTTTGGTACGCGCACCATTGGACTGTTGAAAGAATCTGCGATAGAGCATATGGACGAATTCGCCGTGCAACCATGTGCATGTGCTTCTTTGGTTGCCTTTTGGATCAATCAGACATGGCTCGCTTGGGTCGCTTTCATTC
>JBDRLV010000069.1:0-8405 GCA_043812755.1 Patescibacteria group bacterium
GATCCCCTGCTCCGCCTGTGTCTACACCACGGGCAATATCTGGTGACTGCTTTTCTATTCTCACCTCAATATCTAATTCATCTTGATACCCAGTCTGCGCGTACACTTGTTGGATGATCGCAGGAATATCAATTTGCGCACTTGAGGTTACTTCCCCGCACACCCACACTTTACCGTGCCCACCCATGCACTCAACTGCAACGCGGGAATCTGGATCCTGCTCTACATAAGCATTGCGAATAGCATCTGAGAATCTGTCGCACATGCGATCAGGGTGGCCTATGGTTACTGATTCAGCAGTCCAATAGACCCCCCTTAGTCCCCCCTTAGTAAGGGGGGAGAACAAATTATTATTCATAAATATAAAAACCACTCTTGGGGAATAATAGAGTGGGATCTCACTAATAATTATCTTCCCCTTTGGGCGAGACTTCGCACCTTGCCATTTGGTAGGTTGCGGGCAGATCACAGGGCTCGTTCCCTGACCCGTTGCATAAAGCTTTGGGTCATCCCCAACGTAGTTTTAACGAAGTGGGATCACTGCACTCTTGATAATGTATTTAATTGTAACGATATTATAACACAATATTTTTAGGATACCAAAAACCCCGCACCCCATTGTCATCCTGAGGCCCTGCCAAAGGCAGGGCCGTAAGGATCTCATTGCTCATACAAAAACCCCGCTTTTGCGGGGTATTAAATTCTATTTACTCGTGTGTTATCTACCTATGCATTCACAGAGGTTTTTTTAAAAACCTCCATCTGTTCCTCATTAGCTTTAATAGCAGCTTCTCGTAATACCTGTTTCTTGCTCTCGTCTGATGCACGTAAAAAGAACTCTGAAAATCCAGTATACTTTTGTTTATTCTTTATTTTGTCAATAAAATTCAAAAATTTCATAATAGGCTTTCAAGTTCATCTTTAGTATATACTTTCCCAATGTATCGGTCAATTTGTTCTTGACCTTTAGTAATTTCAATAATATTTTCAACAGAATTCTTTTCAAAGTTCTTTTTTACAAAATAAATAATGATATCATCATCTCGCAACTCATCCGACACCCTCATAAGAGTCTCGTATGATCCAATGAATGCATCAACGAAAGCCTCTTTTGAAACTCGTCTGCCTTCTATCATCTCTCGTGCTTGGGTAAATTTCCAGGCAATGCCTGGTTGTTGGTACATATAAAAAATTAGGATTGGTCGTTTTTTATCCAATGAACGCTGAATATTTAGAGAGGCTTTTTCAAACTTTGAAAATGTACTATCTAATATGAAACTCTGATTAGAATGCAATACTAAATCGTGCATTTTTTCAACCACTAAAGATATTGCTCCTTGAAAAAGATAGGAATTGTCGCCAGTGTATCCAGGAATCAATTGCCGAACCTCATCTCCATCAATCCGAACAACATGGCGCTTTTGCCCTTTTTCTAAAATTTCGATTAAACTTTTTGAAAATTCCGTTTTCCCAGCCCCTGGAGATCCGGCCATAAATACAGAGATTGGATTGGTCTCTGGTAAATAAATTGAAGTGTTTGCAAGCTCTCTTGCAATACGCAACTTATTTTGCTTAGCGTATTCTAATGCAAAAGCACGGATTTCTTCTTCATTCATATTCTCTATCATAGCACTTCTTAATTAAACCAAAAACCCGCGGGGCGAGCCCGTAGGTTTTTTAATTTTCAATGGGATCCTTACGTCGTCCGGCTGTTTGCCGGACTCCTCAGGATGACAGGATCTTTGAGTGCTTAGACCCCCTCTTAACTCCCCCTTAGTAAGGGGGGAAGCCGAAAAGTTTTAATACATCCCCATTCCTCCGCCCATGCCTCCTGGGGCTCCCGCACCGCCGGCGCCGCCGCAGCAGTCATCCTTTTTTGGAATATCTGTTACTGAACATTCTGTTGTAATTACCATTATTGCAATTGATGCAGCGTTTTGAAGTGCAAACCGTGTTACCTTTGCAGGATCAATAACTCCTGCTGCAATTAAATCTTCATATACATCAGTAAGTGCATTGTATCCAAATCCTGCACTTTCTGATTTCACTTTGTCTACGACAACTGCTCCATCTTTACCAGCATTCTCTGCAATCATCCGCATTGGCTCTTCAAGCGCACGGCGCAAGATGTCGAGCCCTACTCGCTCATCGCGATCAGCCTGCACATTGTTGAGAGCTCCCAGCGCACGAATTAGTGCAACACCACCACCTGGGACAATTCCCTCTTCAACAGCAGCCTTTGTTGCGCTAACAGCATCTTCAATTCTATGCTTTTTCTCTTTAAGCTCAGTTTCTGTAGCAGCACCTACTTTAATGATAGCAACACCACCTGCAAGCTTTGCCAAACGCTCTTGGTATTTTTCTCGATCAAAGTCACTTTCTGATTGTTCAATCTGAGCTCGGATTGCGGAAACACGTGCGTCAATGGCACTCTTATCACCTTGCCCATCAACAATCGTTGTGTTTTCTTTGTTTGCAATAACCTTACGAGCTTTTCCAAGGTCTGTTAATTCTATTGTCTCAAGTTTTAATCCAACTTTTTCTGTAATCACTTTACCACCTGTCAAAACTGCTAAGTCCTCAAGCATTGCCTCTTTGCGATCTCCAAATCCAGGAGCTTTAATGGCAAGCGTATTGAAAGCGCCGCGAATTTTGTTTACAACCAAAGTTGCAAGCGCTTCTCCATCAATATCATCACAGATCACAACAAGTTCCTTTTTCCCGCTTTGTGCAACCTTTTCCATAATAGGAACAATGTCTTGCACAGAGCTGATTCTTTTGTCAGTGAGCAAAATGTAAGCATCTTCATATTCTGCTTCCATGCGCTCAGCGTTAGTAACCATGTATGGAGAAACATAACCACGATCAAATTGCATACCTTCGGTTGTTTCAACCTCAACTCCAAATGACTGGCTTTCCTCAACAGTGATAACACCGTTTTCTCCAACCTTGGACATTGCCTCTGCAATCATCTTTCCAATCTCAGGATCATTAGCTGAAATTGACGCCACCTTTTCAATCTCCTCTCCTTTGATAGGTGTAGCGATTTTTTCTATGATCTCTTTAACAAGCGCCTCAGTCCCCTTTTCAATACCACGGCGAATTGCCTGTGGGTTTGTGCCAGCAGTAACATTGCGAAGTCCTTCTGCAATCATGGCTTGAGCCAAAACTGTTGCAGTTGTAGTTCCATCTCCTGCTGCATCATTGGTTTTGCTTGCAACTTCTTTTGCAAGCTCTGCACCCATGTTTTCAAACCTGTCTTCAAGCTCGATTTCACGGGCAACAGTTACGCCGTCTTTGGTAACAGTTGGCGCACCGTATCCGCGATCAAGAATAACATTTCGTCCCTTAGGACCAAGTGTTATCTTAACTGCGTTTGCTAGTTTGTCCACGCCTGCCTTAAGGGCATTGCGTGATTCCTCTGAAAATGTGATTTGTTTACTCATAATATATTATTCTGTCATCCTGAGGAACGTAGTGACGAAGGATCCCATTGTTCAATGAGATTCTTCACTTCGGCCTTTGGCCTCGTTCAGAATGACAAGTGTTAAATTCTAATTCTCAATCACCGCAACAATGTCTTCATTGCGAATTACCCAAAATTCCTCCTTACCGACCTTGATTTCATCTGGTGAATATTTCTTAAAAACGATTTTATCACCAGGCTTAACATCGATTGGTGCGCGCACACCGGTTTCAAGCAATTTGCCTGGACCGATTGCTACTACTTCACCGCGCTCTGGGCGGTCTTTTTCTGCAGTTTCTGGAATGATAATTCCACTCGCTGAAACTTCCTCTGTAATTGCTTTAACGATTACGTGATCGTTTAGGGGTTTTAGATTTGGCATATCGATTTATATTATTGTCATTGCGAGGAGCCGAACAACGTGAGGCGACGTGGCAATCTCTTTGTCTATATTTGTCATTCTGAGGGAGTCTGTTTGAAGTTGACGACCGAAGAATCTCATTGACCAATGGGATTCTTCACTTCAGCTCAGCTTTGCTGAGCTTCGTTCAGAATGACAGATTTAAGAAGATTGCTTCGGACTCATTTCATTCGTCCTCGCAATGACAGTATGAAAAATTATTTAGAGAAAAAAATAGCCGCTTGGCACTCAGAGTCAAAGAGTGCTAACAGGCATATATTGCCTTAAGCAGACAAGCTTGTCAAGAGATAAAAAAAGCCAGCAAAAAACTGGCGAGAAGAGTTCAGGAAGCACTTACTGATGCCTGCTGTGATTTTGGCTCAGATTGCTCAACACTATATTCGTTAACCGCAAGCTTGAAAACTGAGCCAACGGTAAACCCGCACAAGTGCCAAGCAACAAAAACAGGAACAAACCACTCGATGTTGTTTGCATGCGCAATACCTGTAAGTGTATACACACTAATCAAGGTCGTAACAATGCAAAGCCATGCAATACATCTAACAACATTGTTTGGCTGCAACATCTGCCTGACACCAACAAAACCAACGAGCAAACCGCAAGCCACAGTACCTATTGCAAGCGCATATACAATTATCAAAGCAGTGAAAATTTGCATGACAATCTGCTTGATCGTTTCCATGTTTTCCCCTTTCAAAAGAACGTGCGCGCATTATCTCGAAAATTCAAAATTAAGTCAACAAACACGCTCATCCTGTCATTGCGAGCAAAGCGAAGCAATCTTCTCGACCAAGAAGATTACTTCGTCGACCAGCTTAGCTGGGCCGACGTAATAATCTCATTGTCCGATCAATGGGATACTTACGTCGTCGCTACGCTCCTCCTCAGGATGACAAATATGGACAAAAAAACACCGCACTGCGCGATGTTAAGAACCTATTGGATTATCGTATGGTTCATCTGGATCATCATTGCCATAGTAGTGCGCATCATAGAACACATGCGCAATCAAACTTACAATGAAAACTCCCAAAAGAATTTTTGCAAATAAAGGACGTGCGTTTTTGAGCAAATCAGGAATTGAAAGTAGAACCTCAACTACAATGTAGCAGGCAATGCCAGAGTAGAAAATCCTATACCGCCACTTTCCGGTTTTCCAGTTGGTTGTGATTTTCTCAATCACCCTATTTCTAGATGCTGGAAAAAGCACAAGACTGTAAAAGGTTGCTGATGTAAAGCTTGCTAAATAGTACGCAAGCCATCCCACAAACAGCACAGACAGAATACCACGCGCGATTTCAATTCCATGTTCCACTTTCCCTCCTTGAGCCAGACATACTCTTTTTACATACTGTAAACAGCCAGTGCAAAAAACTTATTAACAAACCGATTCCAAATCCTCCCAGCATACAATTGGTAAACAAATCGTGCCAAAAGGCTGGATTCTCAAAAAAGTTTGAGGAAATGATCGCAACAGTAGAAACTGCAATGATTGGAATCACAACCCAAAGTCTGTACTTTTTGAAAAGCTTATCAGCCCAAACGTGAAAAAAAGGCGCAAAGACTGACATGCTAATTACAAAGCCAGAAAAAACACAGCAGGTTGCCAAAAAGAACTTTAGCTCTGTCATTTTACCCTCCTATCAAGAGCGCTAAAAAGAGTTTATATGAATAATCTAAAATGTGCAAAAACCCAGATAAGACTTAAGTGGTTATTTTATTTGAATCAACTGGGGGTGCTCCGCCCCCCAGACCCCCTGGCTACCTTTTTGCAATAGATCAAAAAGGTAGAAAAAAATCTTTCCCTCCGCCTGCGCCCGCCGGGAAATCTCCGGCAAAGTATGCCTTGCTGCGGAACTCGCTTCTTAAGCTACACAACACCTTTATTCCCTGAGCTTGTCGAAGGGCTAAAGGTGTTGCTTGCTCTCGTACGCTCAGACAATCCTCGCACCAGCCTTCGCTAAAACTACGGCTGGTCGGCATACTTTTTGCCGGGATTTCACCGGCGTGCTCGGAGTCGGGTAGCGATATTTCTTTATTCTTTTGAACAGCTTAAAATCCCAAACAAAAAATACATGAGCACTAGGCCAGACCACATACTCCACAGGTAATGATCAAATAGTCCAATGAATAAAAAACAGATTACCAAAGAAAACCCCAACACACGTCTATCATCAGTGCTGGTGAAAAAAGCTTTAAACCCAGTATGCATAAAAATCAAAAATGCCATCACGCCCAAAATACCAACCTCTGCAAAGAATAATAAAAACGAATTATGAATTGGTTGATAATCCCAAACTGGCTTATCTGGCAATACAGTTGCAAGCGCCACTGTATATTGCCCAACTCCAACTCCTGTAAAAATATTTCGTCGCAATACATCATCATATAAATCCATTGAACTTATCCGCTCTTGAACAGATTGAGTTTCAAGCCTTGTCTGCGCGCTAAAACGAGTATACACTGCGCCGTTGAAAACAAGTGCGGTTGCCAAAACAGCAACAGTTGCGCAAAGCCAAAGACTTGTAGAAAACCAACCAATGCTCACCGTCTTTTTCCAATTCATTATGATAAAAATGATTATTCCAACGAACGCACCAATCCATGCACTGCGAGAGAATGTGATAATTAAGGTTGATGGGAGCAAGGTTGTAAGTAACACAAACAATAACTTGGTAGCCGCAGGCTTTCCTGCCCGCCGTAGCTTTAGCGAAGGTGGGAGCCTACGCATGAAACGCAAGCTAAAGCTTGCGACTACCTTGTCTGTATCGCTTAGACCCCCCTCTGATCCCCCCTTAGTAAGGGGGGAGATTGCGACCGAATACAAATACATTAAAACTAAAATTCCAGCTGCTAAGTACCCACCAAAAATATTCGGATGAGAAAAAAGCCCATAGGCTCGAAGCAGGCGCGCCCCGCCTGTTTCAATAACTGAAGCACCAAGCTCGCTTGCATCTTTAACTGCGATACCAAAAAAAGATGATGCAGGACTCCCGCCTGTAATAACTTGATACCATCCAAGCGCGCATGGAAAAACAAGACCAAGAACAAACGCCCAAAGCAAAGACCGCACCTGTGTGCGCTCATCAATAAGAACTACAAAAAGCATGGTTGCAAAAATCAAATGAATAATAGAACCAAGTCCAAGCCCAGAAACCATGCCAAAAGATACAGAAATAAAACAAGCGCCTAAAAATATTAAAGCACTTCGTGATAACTTAATTTTATTCAAATCAAATTGTGGCATTTTGCGCAACAAAAACACAATAAGCAAAATGGCCTCAATCCCATAGATACTCAACTTACCATACTCCCATAGTTCCCCATTGATTGTCATTTCATTATAAATAAAACGCGTCTGCCAAGGAAGCAGAAAAACAAAAACAATCAATAAATAATTTGCCAATTTGTTAAACACAATTTTTAGTTAATTCGTAAAAAGTTTCCCAATAACTTTCTCGCTCATCGTTTTCATGAAACTTTAACATATTATCGCGCACTATGACTCTTGAATCAAAGTTAGCAAGTTGTTGAATGGATTGTGGTAATCTGTTTTTTTGAAACGATTTTGAGAATGAATTAAAGAACTTCATAATACAACATGGAACTACAGCAACTGGTTTAAAAAAAGAAAACTCTTTGTGTGGCATTCGAATATTTGAATTTGGTAAACACTTACTTGCCCAAATATTTTCATTTTCAAATTTTTCAAATACTCCTACGCGATCAAATATAGGTACAACTGATTGAGTCCAGAACGCAAGATAAGGATCATGGTTATTTATTTTTAAATGCTCTGTTCCCATAGAATTCTCGTCTGCAAAAAAACTAAAACAAAACGGATCAATGCTCCTTTGCCCAGGACGCTTACCAAATATAACAAATGGCGCCACAAGTAACAAGCGCGTTGACCAGATTGTTCCTGGCTCAACCACAATATACATATCAATGTCACTCGTTGGCTTTGTGTGCCAATACGAAAGCGTATTTACAGCTGCAACAGCTCGCACGCTTGAAAATAAACCAAACCACAATGACACGCGTTTTAATTTTTTATATTTGCGCACAGCGTCAACAAATCGTTTTCTTCTGTCCTCAACTAATGACTCAATTGGCCCCTTATATCTATAGGTTACAAATCCACCTTGCACACTTAACTTGTCACGCAACCATTCTGATGAATCAATTACTTCATGCACTTGCACAAGTGAATATTTTTGATCTGGTTTCCAGAGCCATTTGTAAATTTCAAAACGAGTGAGTGGGTATCCAAAAACAGAAAACCAACAAACTGTATGTAATATGGACTTTTCAAGTGTGGATATCTCAGGCATATTGATTGTATCTTATCACAATATCAATCAATATTTATTAACAAGGTGGCCCAAGGCGAATTAATCTTAAATGGCAGTCAATGGGATCCTTCGGCCATCAGGCCTCAGGATGACACAGCACTTAGACCCCCTCCTTACTCCCCCTTATTAAGGGGAAGAGACGAATAAGATGAAATAAATTTTT
>JBDRLV010000070.1:0-24392 GCA_043812755.1 Patescibacteria group bacterium
CCCGTTTTATAGCCAGAAATGGGATCTTGATAAATGGGAGATGATGGGTTTCGAGTCCTGGGATGATGCACGATACTGGGAAAAGTCATCGTGCGGCATTTTGAGTTTGAAGATGGCCATCGATGCATTTCAGAGTAAAAAAGATAGTGAGAAAACTCCAGACATCAAACCATACATTGATCTCGGTTTAGAACTTTGAGCGTATACAGATAAGAACGGCTGGAGCCACGATGGTCTTGTAAGAATGGCACAGCATCTGGGATTTAATGCTGTAAGACATTCAACGTTACCGTTAATGAAGTCTGTCAGTTCGTAAAAGATGGGGTACTGCCCATTGTATCTATCAAGTGGGCATTCAGGCCAGAAAAGGGTCTAAAAGAAAAGCTACTCTTCTGGAAAAAGTACGGTGGTCATCTTGCACTCGTTGTTGGCTGTACAGATGATAAAGATCTGTTAATTCATCATACTTCTACAAAAGAGAATTATAACTGGCAAAATAGGATGATTTCGAAACAAGACTTTTCAAGAGGGTTTACGGGTAGATGTGTTGTGATCACCCGAAAAGGGTAAAGTGGTCATCGTTGGGTTTTTGAAATGTTGTGGAACCAGTATCAGAATTTATATTAAAACAATAGTGAAACAAGGGGGAGGGCATGTTTCCCACTAGCACTGAACAAAGTGAAGAGCGACGTGGGATAAAAAAATACGCCTGAGAGGGCGTAAAGTTTGGTAAAGTTTGGGGTCAGGTCTTTACATTTAACATTTGTGATATAATTGCAATATATGGCTAGACCTTTAAGAGTTGAATATCCGGGGGCTTTATATCACGTAATTTCAAGAGGAAACGGATACCAGGATATATATCGTAACGATAATGATCGTGAGAAGTTTTTGCATTGGATTGCAAATGCAGTAGAAATACACAACATTATTTGTCATGCTTACTGTCTAATGGATAACCACTATCATCTACTCATTGAGACTCCAGACGCTAATCTTTCAAAAGCAATGCGGGGTATTAATGGAAATTATACCCAGTCATTTAATGCAAGACACAAGACAGTAGGACATTTGTTTCAGGGCCGCTATAAGGCGTTCGTTATTGAAAAAGAAATGTATCTACTTGAAGTTGCTAGGTACATTGTACTTAATCCAGTCCGTGACAAATCAGTTAAACATCCACGTGAATGGAGGTGGAGTAGCTACAGATATACTGCTGAAGGAAAGGAGCCACCTCAATGGCTGCATATAGATTGGATACTTGGATATTTTGGTAAGAATGTAAAAAATGCAAAGAAACGATATCGTCAGTTTATTAAAGATGGATTTGACGCAGATGACCCTTACAATGGGATCTCAAACGGCTTCCTGTTGGGCAGTCCTCAATTTGTTCATTGGATATGGGAAACTCAAACCAACGGTTCAGAGGAAATAAAAGAGCATACAAGAGAACAAAGGGTTGTCGGCAGGCCTTCTCTTGATGAAATATTTGAAGGAGTAGAAACTAAAATAGAAAGAAACAGTGTCATTATATTTGCTCGAATTCGGTGCGGTTATTCTGCTTCAGAAATAGCTAAACATATAAATCTACATTATGTTACGATAAGTAGGATACTTAATGAGAGACAAAAATGTTAAATGTAAAGACCTGACCCCTTTTCTTGAAAATAAAAATTCGCACATAAATATGTGCGAATTTTTTTCGTATATTTTTACATTATCTCATCATTTATTTTTTCAGCATACAATATCTGTGCACCAGAACTTAAAGATGATGTAAAGAATGCATTTTCAGCGCCATTTTTATTTGTGACAAATTCTTCAGGTAGCAGTGGCATTTCAACTGAACCATCTGTGCTTTTATAGAGTTTGAAATTTGAATTATGGATTCTAAGAGGATTTTTTACAATATCTGCAGTAATAGGTTCGCCAGGTTTAATTTTACTATCAACGAGTAGCAGAGCTAATTGTGCGAGCTCTTTGTGATGCACGACTTCTTCAATTGATTTTGTATCTTCTAATTTATCTTGTGGCACTTTTTCTTTTACATACACAACCATTTTTTGTATATCGCTACAATCATGCCCGAATACAAAAGAATCATTGAAAGCCCTTACAAGTCCAGTATGAGGAGTATATGGGTCAACCATACCTAAAGAATCTGCATGTCTTGTAAACCAAATCATACGGGTTATGCTTTCTGGAGTCAGATTTCCTTCAGCATGTAAATACTTAATAAAATTTTCAATAAAATGTTCAGTTCCTTCTTTTAGTGTTTGAAGTGATTCAGGTGTTACATCATCAATCTCATCATTTTGTGCCATGGCATCATAAGCGGTGTTTAAATGTTCAAGTGCAATGTTAATTGATAATTCAACTGTTTGTAATTGTTCTGGATTAATATCTCCATTGGTCCCTGGTTTTTCACCTAATTTGAGCCCTGCGACAATAACTGCTTTAGCACTCATTAATTCTTTAATTTGTTCAGCGCTGAGTTGACCTGGCTTAACATCTTCAAATGTTCGTACTTCTGCAAATGTTAAATCATGGCGAGGCTTAAGTGCGTCAGGACCTACTTCTGCCAAAGCTTTAGCCCATTCCTGACCATATTCATCTGATGCATCAACTACAATATTTTTTTCTTTTATCTCATCAGGAATTGGTTGTGGTGTGTCACGCATATGATAATTATTTGTTAATTTATATTAATAAAATATATTATTTTTCGAAAAAGCGCAAGCCAGAAGGGCTCGCGCTTTCCCGTATTGTTCTGCATGTGCTTTTCGTACCTTAGCACGTGCAGGACTCACACGAGTGAGATGCAGGAACTTCTTGAAGAAGCTCTGCATTTTTCCAGACAAGGGACTTGAACAGATCCTCATCTGTGAAATAGGTTGGCGAGACGTTTTGTGGCTCGCCATAGTGCTTGAACTTTTTGCTGTCCTGGACGACCGTTGTCAGGACCGCATCGTAGAAGCGAAACGCCCGGGGAATGATCCCTGAGCTGATCACTTTGCGCGGATCGCGGTGGTCAACTTCATGGGAATACCATATTCCGGTTTCGCTGTTGTAGTAACTTACAAAAGTTGCTACCTTTCCTTCTGTATTCTTGGTTGTCATTTTTGCCTCCTTTAGGCAGTGAAAATTGAGAAACGCCTCCTTTGTTCATGACAACATACTATACTCCTTTTTTTGAGTTTTGTCAATAGGCAGTGGGTTTTTAGTGATAATATTTAATAACTTTCAATATTTTTTTACAATTCATAGGTTTATCTTTTGCATAAAATACAGTAAGATACACAAAAGCGCAGGATGCTGTTTTTGTTTTATTAATCATTACGAGAATAACATGGAGTTTTCTAAGCAAGCCCAGCAAGTCATTGATACTATTGAAAATACCAATAATAATGTTTTTGTTACTGGAAAAGCCGGTACAGGCAAGTCCACACTGCTTGAGCATATTCGCTTGCATTCAAAAAAGAAAATGATTGTGTTGGCTCCAACTGGCATTTCAGCCATTAATGTGAACGGAGAAACAATTCATTCTTTTTTTGGTTTGAAACCTGGGTTTGAATTGGATGAAGCAAGAGAAATGAGAATCAACAATAAGAAGACGGCAAAGTTTAGAAGAATCAAAACTATTGCTATTGATGAGATCTCAATGGTTAGAGCTGATCTTCTTGACGCAATTGACACTGTTTTAAAAAGAACAAGAAGTAACAATGAACCTTTTGCTGGAGTGCAAATGATTTTTTTTGGAGATTTGTTTCAATTGCCACCAGTCGTAACTGTTGCAGACAGAGACAAGCTTGCTTCAGAATATGCTTCACCATATTTTTTTGATGCAAATGTTTTAAATGATCAAACTCAGGGGAATTTGTTTGCAGAAAATTTTGAATTGCAGACGATTGAGTTAATTGAAATTTATCGTCAAAAAGATAATAGGTTTATTGAAGTATTAAACGCTGTTAGGAATGGGCAAGTCGATGACAGTCATCTCGATGAATTGAATTCCAGATTAAATCCTGATTTTGAACCAAAAGATGAAGATAAATATATTCATCTGGTTACAACCAATGATGCTGCGTATCAGATCAATTCTGCAAAATTAAGAAAGCTAAAAAATGAGCAAAGAGTATTTAATGCAAAAAAAGAGGGCAAGGTTGCCAGAAATTTATATCCAAATGATGAAGAAGTTGTTTTAAGTGTTGGTGCGCAAGTAATGTTTATTTGCAATGATCAAGAGCGGAGATGGGTTAATGGGACAATTGGTAAAATAGTGGACGTAAAGGATTCAGATGGCGAATGTGTGGTTTATGTTGAAAAAAATGATGGAAGGGTTGTGAAAGTAAAAAAACATACTTGGGAAATATCGCGGTATGTGTTTGAAAAGAATGAATTCAAGCGTGACATAATGGGTTCTTATACTCAAGTTCCCCTGAAGCTTGCGTGGGCAATCACAATTCATAAAAGTCAGGGTAAAACATTTGATAAAGTGATAATCGATTTGGGTCGCGGTGCTTTTGCCCATGGTCAAACATATGTGGCACTTAGTCGATGTACTTCTCTTGAGGGAATTGTTTTAAAAAAGAGGTTCTGTCGCTCAAGCATATTAATGGATAAAAGAGTAATGGATTATTGTGGAAATTAGGAGTTAGATAAAACGACCAACAGAAATGTTGGTCGTTTTATATTAGGTATTGGTTTGTTGACTTTATTATGTTATTGTTCGTGCAAATGTTCTTTTTATATATACAAGGAGGCATACCATGCTAATTTTGCATGATATATCCTATGAAATAGGGGGGAAAACCATACTTGATGGGGTTAGTTTCACTCTTGATAATACAGAAAAAGCAGGGCTGGTCGGCGCTAATGGCGTTGGCAAAACCACCCTGTTTCGTTTGATTACCAGAGCAATCATTCCCTCAAGCGGCAACGTTTCTTTTTCTCCACGAAGCCTGTCTGTTGGCCACATGCCTCAGACAGTTGCTGAGTTAGATATACCTGAGGATTCTACGGTTTTTGATTTCTTGCTTTCAGGAAGGCCAATAGAGAAAATCAGTAGCCAGATTAAATCATTAACAGACTGTCTGGCTAAAAATGATGATAAACGAGAACAACAGCTTGCTCTTGAAGAGCTTGGCCAGTTGCAGGAAGAATTTGAAAGATGGAGAGGGTATAGTGCTGAAGATGAATTGCTTCGGATTATTGCTGGTTTAAGAATGGAAAGCATTGATCTGGAGGCAAAGGTCAGCGCACTATCTGGCGGGGAAAAATCCAGAGTGAACTTCGCGCGAGTCCTTTACTCTAATCCTGACATTCTATTGTTAGATGAACCTACTAATCATCTTGATAATAAGTCAAAGGAATGGCTTGTTTGGTTCATTAAGCAATTTTCAGGATCTGTGCTGATCATATCGCACGATGCATCCTTTCTTGATTCAGTGGTGAGCAAGATAATTCGGCTTGATCAAGGAAGCAGTGGTGTAGATGTATTTCACGGAAACTATACACACCATGTATCAATTCTGGCGCAAAGGAGTATTGCTCTGCAACGAGTTGCAGAAAAGCAAGAAAAAGAGATGCGCCGTTTGCGAGAGTATTTGGATAGGATGCAGGGCATCTCAGGGAAACAGAAGCGTCAAGTAGCCAGCCGTAAAAAAAGATTTGAGCAGCTAAAGCAAGACAAGCTTAGGGCCATTCCTTCGCTTGGTACAGTGCGTACAAGGTTGTCGCTCAAACGGAAGAGCAGAGAAATTCCTTTGGCAGTACGGGATGTTTGTTATGGATATGAGAAAAACAAGTTGGTGCTGTCTCAAATATCCTTTGTTTTGACACACAACGAGCGCCTAGTTATTGTCGGGGTTAATGGCGTTGGTAAATCCACACTGCTTAAGTTGATCATGGGATCATTAAGTCCACTAAGTGGAGAGATCGTTGTTGGACCAAAAACTGATATTGGATATTATGCGCAAGAGCATGAAGGAATTGATCTCGAGAATACTGTGCTTGAGGAAATTAGCAAAGCGTCAAAACTTTCATCTCGCGGTTTGCGGTCAGTGCTGGCGAACTTCCTCTTTAGAGCAGATATGGTTTTTCAACAGGTTTCCACTCTTTCACCTGGAGAAAGAAGCAGGTTGGCATTGGCAAAACTTTCGCTTTGTGGGGCTAATCTGTTATTGCTTGATGAGCCAACAAATCATCTTGACATAGCAACTAGTTTGACAATCGCGCAAGTGCTTCACGAATATGAAGGATCGCTCATTGTGGTTTCTCATGATGTCGCTTTTCTTGAAGCATTGGGCGTGGAGCGAATGCTGATGCTACCTCAAGGTGAGGTTGTGTACTACGACAGAAACATCATTGAACACAGCCGTTCGTTAGATGGGGAAAATCAAAAAAAAGGAGTCTGTCATGTCTAAAAAACAAAAAGACCCTCTAGAGGTTGTTGCTATCGCATTCACGAATAGGTGCAACCTGAACTGTCCACATTGTGGATATGACTGTCTCAATCGGGATAAGAGTCAGGAATTGTCAGTTGAATTTTACGCCCAGCTTTTGAAAGAGGCGCGTGATTTAGGTGCTGGGTCTGTTAACATTACTGGCGGTGAGATTTTTCTTCGTCCTGATGTCATGGATCTGATTGAAAGAGCAGTTGATATGGGTTACTTTGTGACGCTTGAGTCCAATGGAACACTTATCACTGATGCAGATATTTCCAAGCTCAAGACGTTTAAGAAACAGGTTCGTATTGCCATCAGTCTTGATGGGATCACTCGTGAAGTACATGAGAGAGTTCGTGGTCCAAAAACATTTGAGCGGACTCTTGCAGTGTTGAGAGCACTAAGCAATCAGCAAATACCATCTCGTGTGAACAGTGTTTTGCAAATCGGCAATATGCACGAGATACCAGATATTGCCAGGTTCGCAGTTGATGAGCTTGGAATCGGATTCAGACTCTTACCGTTTATTTTGGAGTATGGCAAAGGCGCGTGTGCTTGCAAAACAGACGGAGTGCCGTACGAAGAAATTGAGAGTTTGACTGAAGGCTTCTTGTATCCCTTTATGCGAGCGAGAGGCGAGGATGCCAATATTACGGTTGGTCTTAAAATGGCACTTGTGCCAATTGATATCACTGGTCATTTGATTTGCCCATGGGGTCAGTCAATGATTGGTGTGGGTCCAACTGGAGTGGCAAGCCTTTGCCATGTTGCCAATAACAGGCCTGAATTCGTGTTTGGTGATCTCAAGGAAAAAAGCCTTGCAGACATCTGGCACAATAACGAACGCCTTATGCAGTTCCGTACCTTTGATCCAGACACGCTTATGGGCGTTTGCGGTAATTGCTTAGCCCGTACTGTGTGTAGGGGTGGGTGTCGTTTAAACGCTTTTTCAAGCTATAAAGCCCTTTTGGCTCCTGATCCACAGTGTCAGGCAGTGTACAATCTTGGTAAATTTCCCAGTCATGCATTGGATGAAGTTGACTGCGATTGTAGATATGGTATATAGTAAAAACCAGAATGGCGACTTTCAAGTGGCTTCAAACGAAAATTGCAGTCACTAGAAAGAATCTTGGAAAGGAAGGAGGTAGCCGAAATGAGGAAGTTGTTTCTGAAGAAGGTTCGGGCCCTGAAGAAGCTTCGCGCGTTCTACAACTGCAGTATGGGCTGAGAAAGTCCGCGCTGCCACGTTTGCGTGGAGGAGCCTTGAGCAACTCCACGCATTTTTAATTCAGGAGGTCAAAATGCGATGGTCGCAGTTTGTCCATTTTTTCCCACACACCAAAGTTCTTTGGCATGCGCTAAAGTTTGAAAAGCACATTGTTTGTGAGCCAGAAACTTTTTCTGATTTTTTAAGAGGGGGCAATGTTAGGCCAGAAAATCTTAGCGATACTCTCCTTGCTGAATTGTTGGCCAAAGGGTTTATCATTGAGACTGAAGGCGAAGAAGCTTGTTTGCGCGATTACTCCTCTGTTATGGAAGAGAGACGCAATATTCAAGCTTTGTATCTCATTCTCACAACCAGATGCAATTTGCAATGTGCTTACTGTTTGTACAGTGCAAGTACAAGTGGTTCGCTTACAGGCATTGGTCAGCATATGAGTGAAAGGGTTGCTTGCGAGGCAGTTGATCTGTTTGCGCAAGAGACAGCCAAGAATGATCGTGACCAATCTGGATACTGGGAAGAGGTTACTCTATATGGTGGGGAGCCTTTGCTTAACCGAACCTGTCTTGAAAAAGCGGTTAGGTATATTCGACAGCTTCAGTCAGAAGGTAGGGAATGGCAAGATATCCATATCGTGCTGAATACGAATGGAGTTTTGCTTGATGATCGTTTCATCAAATTCGCGCGTAATGAAAAAGTTGAGATTCAGGTCTCAATTGACGGACCGAAGAATGTTCATGATCAAGTGCGTCAGTTTCGTGGTGGAAAAGGAAGTTTTGATTCTGTAATGCGAGGACTTGAGGCGATTCAATCTGTTGGGCTTGATTTTATTCCGCTTTTAACCATTACTGATGCAAACATGGACTCACTTGCTGATTGTGTTGGATGGTTATGTGAGAAGTTTTCCATTAAGCAGTATGGCCTTAATCTTTTGATGCACACAAGCGGAGATGTTGATCCAAGCTACGGCATTAGAGCAGCTAAGGCAATGCAAGAGACACATCTTGTTTCTGAGTCGTTTGGTGCGATTGATAAGAATTATGGCGGGGCTTTTGATACCTTTGCTGAGAAACGGATTGCATCGCAATCGTGTGGTGCTGGTCGAAAGCTGGTAGTGTTTCCAAATGCTGAAATACATGCTTGCCAAGCGCTTGAGGCAAGCGGAATCACCAAGGTTGGTCAGTTACCAGCATTTACTCCAGATGATCCAAATCGCATATTGTGGGGCAGTAGAAATAGATTCAACAACTCAGAATGTCTGAATTGTCCTGCAATCGGTGGATGTGGTGGAGGTTGCGGGGCAAGTGGGTACAATGCTTTTGGTGATGCACACGGCATTGATCCAAACCACTGCGCTTGGATGAAGTCAGTATTCGTTCAGTGGATAAAACAGATACAGTAATCCAGACAAGCACTTATTTTGGGCCAAGATTCTAAATATCTTGGTCTTTATTATTTGTTGATAATTAGGTATAGTATATTAAATATGAAAATTTTTGGATTAAAAAAAGGAGATGTGTTTGGTGTGATTGCTCCATCTCGTCCGATTCACAACATCAAAAGTGAAGTAGAAGACGGAATGTCAGTAATCAAAAAAAATGGTTTTATTGTTAAGCCGGGTGGAAACATCAATAAGCATTTTTTTTATTCTGCTGGAAAAGTCGCAGAACGTATTTTTGATATTCACGAGATGTTTTCGGATAAAGAAGTTCGGGCAATCATTTGTGCTACTGGTGGTGCAAGTGCCAGTCAGCTTATTGAAAAACTTGATTATGATTTGATTAAAAATAATCCTAAGTTTTTTTTGGGTTACAGTGACATTACTTCTTTATTATTAGC
This sequence comes from Patescibacteria group bacterium, assembly GCA_043812755.1. Classification (GTDB taxonomy): domain Bacteria; phylum Patescibacteriota; class Patescibacteriia; order UBA9934; family GWF2-40-263; genus JBDRLV01. Next base: position 9,508 of record JBDRLV010000070.1, read on the forward strand.
AATTCATAAAAAAACTAAAATGCCAGTTTTTTACGGACCAGCTGTTTATGATTTTTCAAATTTATCATCATCAGCTAAGAAATTTCTTTTTCAAATGTTTGCGCAGGAACAATATAATTTTAAATATCCGAGTTTGGGTAAAACCTGGCGAAAGGGTAAAGCAAAAGGGAAACTTGTAGGTGGGGTTCTTTCACGGATTGACGGCCTTTTGGCAACAGGATTTATGCCTGATTTGGATGGAAAGATTTTGTTTTGGGAGGAGACTGGTGTCTGTCCTGCCATGATTGATTTTTTACTTCAACAACTTAAATTGGCGGGAGTTTTTGATAAAATTAGTGGCATGATAGTTGGCCACTTATCTGATTGTATTGATAAAAAATATCCAAACGATAATCGTTCGATTGCCGAGATTGTGCTTGAGCGAACTGAAGGTTTCAATTTTCCAATTTTGAAAGTGGAGTATTTTGGTCATGATATTAAGAATTTTTATACAATGCCAATTGGTTATGAAGCGTGGCTAGACGCAGGGAAAAAGAGTTTATCGGTTAGGTTGCCTTCATAAAATATTTAAGCTAAATTTTTATTTAAGAGTAATATAGTATTAATTATTTATAACTAAAAATATGAAGTTACACGCACACAAACTAGGTCTTGCAGGCGCTATTTTTTCGGCTCTTGCAATGTTAGTCTTAAGTATTGTAAACGCTTTCGGAATCTATACAGCTGCAACAGAGCAAATGCAAACCATGCATATGTTCTACACACCTGATGTTGTAGGTACAATTACAGGCATGATTGAGGCTGCTGTAATCACTTATATTTCTTTGTTTGTTTTTGTTTTGATCTACAATAAACTTCTTAAAGGAGTAAAGAAATAATTAGTTCGATTTGACCCAATATTTCTTTCTTGCTATATTGCACACAGTATGAACATAAGCTTACGAACAAATCAGCCGGCTCTAAAGCTCCACATGGTGGTTAGCTTTGTTTGGCGTTCGTAATTTTTTCGAAAGACAAAATAAACTGATCATCATAGTGGTGGTCAGTTTTTCTTTTTGGAGGCGTTATGTGCGTTCAAAGGATTGTGATTATTGCTGATGGTCAAGATGTGGAGCGATTGGTTGATGCTTTGATAGGAGCTGGGCTTAATGGGCGATTGATTCATGTGTCAAGAGACGCAGGGTCAATGAAGCTTTTTCGAAAAGGTGTACGCGCTGATGTTCCAAATGGGCCATTGGAAATCGAAGATCCAGATGCGCAGATGCTTGCACAATTGGCACAAATTCGCGTGCCATAAACTCTTAGGGCTTGTGTTTAACACAGGCCTTTTTATTTTCTTTTTTTATGAAAAAAGGGTAAAGTGTTTATACTATTATGCGTATAGCAATTATAGGTGGAGGACCTGCGGGAATGATGTGTGCTGCAACTATTTGCGAGGCAAATCCATCTGCAAAAATATATTTAATTGATCGCAATAATCACCTTGGAGCAAAGGTGATTATTTCAGGAGGAGGAAGGTGCAATGTAACAACTGGAATTAATGATGTAAAAACAGTTTTAAAAAATTATCCGCGTGGTGGAAAGTTTCTTACAAAAGCCACGTATGCTTTTCCACCAAGTGCTGTGTACGATTGGTTTGAATCTCATGGGGTTCCTCTAAAAGTTCAAGATGACATGCGCGTGTTTCCTGTTTCAGATAATGGCAAAGATGTTGTTAGGATTTTTGAAAAGATTTTTGATGAGTTGGGTGTGTGTGTAATGCTCAATCAATCTGTTGAATCAGTACAAAAGAAAAAAAATGAATTTTTTATTACAGTCAAAAATAAAAAAGAACCACTCATTGTTGATAAACTTGTCATTACAACAGGCGGACAGGCGTATCGTAAGACTGGTTCAAAGGGCGATGGCTATGCATTTGCGCAATCTTTGGGGCATACAATTACTCCGCTTGCGCCAAGTCTTAGCGCACTTTGTACAAAAGAAAAATGGCCAGCAAAAGTATCAGGACTATCGTTTGGAAAAGCGACAATTAAAGCTTTGGGCAAAAAGATATATTCATTCACAGGGCCGTTTTTATTCACACACAAAGGTGTGAGTGGTCCTGCTGTTTTTGCATTATCTTCTCTTGTTGCGTTTGAAAAACAGGATGCCAAACATCCATTACAGATCACAATTGATCTTTTCCCAGATGACACTCTTGAAAGACTTTGTGCAAGGTCTTTAAGACTCATTGAACAAAATAAAACCAAGCAGTTAATAAATATAATTGGTCTGTTTGTGCCAAAGTCTTTGGCACAAATTGTTGTAGATGAACTTAGTTTGTCTGCATCTGTTCGTGCAGATCAGGTTGCAAAAAAAGAAATTAATGCGTGTATTGATTGGCTAAAGTCTGTCCCGCTAACAGTTGTTTCAGCAGGCGCAGGAGATGAGTTTGTTACAGCAGGCGGAGTTGAGCTTTCAGAAATTGATTCAAAAACAATGGAGTCAAAAGTATGCCTTGGCCTTTATTTTGCAGGAGAAGTTATGAATGTAGATGGATTTACAGGTGGATTTAATCTGCAAGCATCATGGGCAACAGGGCGCGTTGCTGGTAAGCATGTTGGATATATGTGATATTTTAAATTACATTCGTTTATTATTCTGGTAGCCGCAACCTTTAGGTTGCGTTTCGCGTGCAGGCTTCAGCCTATGGCTACTGGTCCGACGCAAGACCTCGTTTTTCATCTTTATAAAGTTGGCATAACAAACGACCAGCATTGCTGGTCGTTTGTTATGCGACATGATGTTTTTTTCTTTCGTGTTCCTTCAAATATTTTTTACGGATTCGAATTGATTTTGGAGTTACCTCAACGAGCTCATCATCAGCAATATATTCTAGGGCTCGCTCTAAAGTCATCTCAAGAGGAGGAGTAAGTTTGATTGCTACATCAGCTCCTGCTGCGCGCATGTTTGTAAGTTTTTTCCCTTTAATTGCATTTACAACCATATTGTTTTTCATGCTCATACCTAGAACCATTCCTTCATATATATCAACCACAGGTCCAATAAATAACGGCCCTCGTTCCTGTAAAGTATCCAGAGCATAAGCAGTAGTTTTTCCATCAAAACCTGAAATAAGAGATCCAGTTGCTCTGCGAGTTATTTCACCTTTAAAAACGTCATAATGAGAAAATTGGTGAGAGAGCTGGCCTTCTCCTTTTGTATCTGTAATAAATTCTGTGCGGTAACCAAGCAGTCCTCGGATTGGGACAATGTATTCAATTCGGGTTGATCCATTTTCAGATTTCATGTTTGTCATTTCACCTTTTCGTTTGCCCATTTTTTCAATAACAATACCTGTGATGTCATCGGGCACATCAATGACAACATTTTCATAAGGCTCTTGTTGTTTGCCGTCTTTTTCAATCATCACGACGCGCGGTTGGCTTACTTGAAGCTCAAATCCTTCACGGCGCATTTGCTCAATCAAAATTGCAATATGCATTTCTCCACGACCACTTATTGTAAAGAGATCTGAAGTCTCTGCAAATTCTATTTTAAGCCCAACATTTGTTTCAAGTTCCTTTAGTAATCGTTCACGAATTTGTCGTGATGTAATAAGTTTTCCATCTTGTCCAGCAAAAGGGGAGTTGTTTACCATGAAGTCCATTTTAATTGTAGGAGGATCAATAGCAATAAAAGGAAGTGGTTCTGCTTTTGGATTTTCTGCAATTGTATCACCTACAAACACATTAGGGATTCCTGCGATTTGAACAATGTCACCTGCTTCTGCTTCTTGGACTTCAATTTTATGGAGCCCTTGATTTGTGAAAATTTTTGTTATTTTGTGGTTTTCTCGCGTACCATCATGTTTGATAAGCGTAATTTTAGAGCCAGCTTTTGCTACTCCTTCATAAATTCGTCCAACTGCCAAGCGCCCTACAAAATCATTGTAATCTAAATTTGCAGGTTGCATGCGCAAAGGCACATCAGTATTGTGCAAAGCAGGTGGAACAGTTTCAAGAATAGTTGAAAAAAGTGGTTTGAGATCTTTACTATCATCATTAAAATCTAGCTTGGCAATTCCTTGTTTTGCATTAGTGTAAATGTGTTTAAAATTTAACTGTTCATCAGTTGCGCCAAGTTCAACAAATAGATCAAAAAGCATGTTAAGCACTTCATCAGGGCGAGCAGAAGGTTTGTCAATTTTGTTAATAACAACAATTGGTTTAAGACCAAGTGCGAGCGACTTGCGTAGCACGAATTTGGTTTGAGGCATTGGGCCTTCATATGCATCAACAAGCAATAAAACGGAGTCAACCATGCGCAAAACGCGTTCAACCTCAGAACCAAAGTCAGAGTGGCCAGGAGTGTCTACAATATTGATTTTAATACCCTCAAGGACAATGGATGTATTTTTAGAATAGATCGTAATACCACGCTCTTTTTCAAGTTCATTGGAATCCATAACCCGATCAATAATAGCTTCGCGTTCAGAAAAAGCGCCAGACTGTTTGAGCATGGCGTCAATGAGTGTAGTTTTTCCGTGATCTACGTGAGCAATTATTGCAATGTTTCGAAACTCCATAAGAAAGCGCAATGATATCAGTTATTTATTAGTGCGTCAATAAAGGCGCTGTTAAAACAAAATCCTCAGAATGTTCTGGGGATCGTGTTGTTTAAAATTGTAGAATAATTTTATCGACTTCGCCCAGGTCTTTTCTTTTTTCTATTTTTATCGCGATAAAAGTTACGATGTTTTTCTCTTCGCGGATTTTCATTTGTATCTTGATTGTTATTCGTAGACAGCACTCTTCCATTATGAGATTTAATCGGTAATGTAATATTAATAAATTTTTCAATTTGTTTAATATCTCCTTTTTGTTCTGGTGCAGCAAATGAAATTGCTTTTCCTGATTTTCCAGCCCTAGCTGTTCTACCTATGCGGTGTACGTAATCTTCAATTTGTTCTGGCAAATCAAAATTAATCACCAGTTCAATATTTTCTACATCAAGGCCTCGAGCAGCAATATCAGTTGCTACAAGAATTCTATGTTTCCCAGTTGCAAAACCTTTTAGCGCTTGCTGGCGTTGGTTTTGTGATCTGTTTGAATGGATCTCATCAGCTGAATGACCCAACTGACGAATCTTAAGAGCTATCTTTTTAGCTCCATGCTTTGTTCTGCTAAAAATTAAAATAGTTCCTTTATATTCTTTTAATAGTTTTTCAAGCAAATCCATTTTTTCACCTCGTGAAACAATGAAAACTTCTTGGTCAACAGTTTTTGTTGTTGTTCCAGATTTTGCAACCTCAATCCTCAGTGGCTTTTTCATGTATTGACGAGCAATTGAAGCAATAGCCTCAGGCATGGTTGCTGAAAACAACATGGTTTGACGATTTTCAGGTACGCCTGAAAGAATTCGTTTAAGTTGTGGAGCAAAGCCCATATCAAGCATACGGTCAGCTTCATCCAAGACCAGCATTCCAACATTTGAAAGGGAAGTATGTTTTTGTTCAATATGGTCAATCAGCCTTCCTGGGGTTGCAATAATAATGTGCGGATTGGTACGTAGTTGTCGGATTTGAGGCCCTGGATTTGCTCCTCCAATAATAATGGCTGTACGCAAACTAACAGGCCCTGCAAGTTTTTTTATTGTTTCATCAACCTGTATTGCAAGCTCGCGGGTAGGCAGAAGAACAAGCCCCATTTTTTTTGTTTTTGCAATAAATTGTAGCATTGGGACTGAAAACGCCAGAGTCTTGCCTGACCCAGTTTGTGCAACTCCTACTACGTCTTCACCAGAAGAAGCAATAGGAATAGCTTTAAATTGAATAGGGGTTGGATGCAAAAAACCAAGCGCATCAATGCGCTTTAGCAATCCTTCTGAAATTCCAAGATTTTTGAAATTATGTTGTTTGAGTTCTTCTCTAGACATAAAGAGCAAGTATAGTCTATCTTGGGCTTTTTGTCAACTGCAGAGTGGACAAACAGACTGTTTGATTCATAATTAGTAAAGTTAAAAACCAACAAAAAAGCTGGTTTTTCTATATTATTTATCGTACAATGTGTTTTTTCCAGATACTTACAATTGAAATTCGTTTGTATTTATTCGCAGGAAATTAGATGAGCATCTAAGTCCATATTCTTTTTTATCCAATGAAATCCAAGTTTATTAACGATTGGACAGAATGTATCTGGACTTCCTTCATACTCAACTCCAAACACAGCTTTTTCTGCTTTAATAAAAGGCAAAAGCAAATTGCACTCATTATATTGCACGCACTGTTCATTTAGTGCCCAATCAAAGTAATCAACCAAATCTTCAATTTGATCAAGATCATTTTTTAATCCAATAGATAAATCTCGCTTGTGAGCTTCTTGTGCAAGCCAAATATTATAGTCGATTTGATCTTGATAGGTGAGCGGAAATCCAGAATCGTTCTGATATCCATCTACATTATCAGGTTCCACCCCATCACAGCCTTTTGTAACTGCTAGATCTAAGCGTTCTGAAATAATTGGTGATAGCAATGCAATCTGGCGTATGTCCAACCATTGTTCATCTTTAAAGTCATCTATTTGTTTTCCTTTTGTTGAATGAGGGAACTTAAGAGAATCTGGCCTCCAGTCTTCAAATGATCCAGCACTGAAATAGCAAATGACTTCGCGACCATCTGCGTGAAGTTTATCGATAGTGCTTTTTGGCGTATCAAAAAGATCGATATCGTACATGTCAACATTTACAGATGTGTCAATTGGACCCAACAGTTGCCACTGCCAGGTTTTTTCTGTCAGAGGAATTGCTTTACGAGTTGGATTTGTTTGTGCCAACATAATCAGCACAATAACACTAACAAACACAATCAGCACAACTATCGTAATTTTAAGTTTCATATCATTTAGTATACGTTATTTTACAAAACCTTGATATACAAGTTTTGCACGCTGAACTCTGATTTGGTACACTAAACAGGCATTAATGCATATATTTATTTGAATTAAAATATGACTACTTATTCTACAAAAAGAGTCGCAATTCTCTTTACTGGAGGAACAGTTGCTGGGAATGTGGCAAAAAGCAATGTTTCACAAGATGTAAAATCTCAGCCAGATGATTTTGTTCAAGTGCTGTCAGATTCTATTGAAATTGTTAAGAAAAATTGGAGTATTGAAATAAAAGCAGAAGTTATGGAGCTTTTTAATGTTGATAGCTCTGATATTCTGCCAGAAAATTGGACAGTTTTAGCAGGAAAAATTCAAGAAATTTATGATGATTTTGATGCATTTATTATTCTGCACGGAACAAACACAATGGGCTATACTTGCGCAGCCTTAACTTTTGCACTTGAAAATATTAATAAACCAGTGATTGTTACAGGTGCACAGGTTCCATTGGGCTATCTGGGGAGCGATGCCACAACAAACTTGGTAAATTCGTTAAGGCTTGCAGTGTGGGGGTATCATCCAATAAAAGGCGTTATGTCAGTTTTTGGAAGTAAGATCATTACTGGAGTTAGGGTGAAAAAAGGAACTGATTTTGATTATGATCCGTTTAAGGCGTTTATTACTGGGTCGCTTGGGCAGATCGGTCGTTTTATTAGAATTGATGAAGCTGCTTTAAATAAGCACTTGGCATATCTTTCTAAACTAGGGCCACTTGCAATTCAATCAAGAGTATTAAGTGTAAAAAAAGATTTTGACACATCAGTAATTGCATCTTTAACTGAATTTCCAGGGATGTCTTCAAAATTTTTTCAATCATTGGTTGAGAACAATGGTGTTAAAGCTTTTGTGTTTAGAGCATTTGGTGCAGGGGATGCAAGCACACATTTACTAGAAGGATTTGAGTATTTGAAGGAGCACCAGATTCCAATAGTTGTAACAACACAAGCCCCAAGTGGAATTGCAAGTTTTCAGGTTAATGAGCCTGGAAAAGTTTTGAGAGATCGCGATCTTGCAATACCAGCGTTTGATATGAGTATTGAATCAATGACAGTTAAATTATCATGGTTGCTTGCTCAAGGGCTTTCTTATGAGCAGATAAAGAGCAAAATGATTGAAGATTTACACGGTGAAATTACTATTGAAAATGAATTAATTTAATATTTAAACGTGAAAAAAATAGAAATATATGAATGAAAGACTATCACCAGAAATGATCAATGCAATTCAAAAGGAGATGGCAGAAAGAGGTTCGTCTTCTAAAGACGCAGTAGGCCGTGTGCAGGAAAGGGGTGGATTCAATAAAGGGGATATTAAGGGTGCAGATGATGCAGCAATGCTTGCAGCTATTTATGGTGAGATGGAAGGTGTTGGCATGATGGATGATATTCAAGATGTTGGGGAAATGGATCCTGTTTCTTCAGGGCCATCTAGTCTCTCTCCAGAAGCAATGTCTGACATGAAAGGAAAAAAGAAAAAACAAAAGAGGCCAAAAAAACCAAGTGCAGTTAAGAAATTTTTTAAGGGTTTGTTTGGGATTAGGTAATCAAGGAATCTAAAATATAATATTCTAATAATTTGATTTATGGATTTTGTAAATAAGTATAATTTCAAAACGAGTAATGTACTAAAAGTTGCTGGAATTGCAATTGTTGCAATCATTGTAATTGTGTTTGCGTTTCGCATGATTGGGACATCGTTGGTTTCAATTTTTAACGGGAACAAAATTGTTTCGGCTACGAATCCATCAGTAATGCAAATGGATTCGTACGGATATGCAGAATCAGCAGGATTATCAATGGGGAGTTCAAAATCTTCTGTTAGTCTTTCTGCAAGAAATGTAGCACCGTCTGGAATGCCTATTTATGATGAGGGCGTGACATCAAGCAATGATGCAGAAGCATATGAGGTAGCTGAGTTTTCAGGTTCAATAAAAACCAGGGATTTAGATGAAACATGCGGAACTATTTTGGATTTGAAGGTCAAGGACAATGTGATTTTTGAAAGCGCAAATCAATCTGATAAGAGTTGTTATTTTAGATTCAAGGTTGAGAAAGCTTCAGTTGAGGAAATACTTGAAGTTATAAATTCACTAAACCCTGAAGAGCTTTCAGAAAGTGTTTATACAATCAAAAACCAAATTGAGGATTACACAAGTGAAGAAGAGATTTTGCTCAAGAAAAAAGAATCAATTGATGAGACTTTAACAAAAGCAATAAGTTCGTATGACATGATTGCGACTGTTGCAACTCAAGCGCATGATGCTGAAAGTTTGGCAAAAATAATTGATAGCAAAATAAATATCATTGAGCGATTAACAAACGATCGAATTAATGTGAATGCGCAATTGGATCGTCTTGGCAGAGATAAGGCGCTTCAACTGGATCGTTTGGATTATACTTATTTTAGTATTTCAGTGTCTGAGGTGAAATACATTGATGGTAAATATTTGAAAGATTCATGGAGAAACGCACTACGCAACTTTGTCCTTGATATAAACAGAGTTGTTCAGGATATCAGCATTAATCTTGTGGGAGTACTGTTTGTTGTGTTGCAGTATGCTATTTATCTGACTATTCTTCTTGTTGTGGCAAAGTATGGGTGGAAGTTTGCAAGATATATTTGGAAGAAGTAAGACGAATTAATTATAAAGCCATTTATTTCAGGTGGTTTAATTTTAGATTGAAAACCTTTTCCACTGTGTTATAATGAATTATCATAAGTATTTATTATTAAATATTGATTTATGAATGAGCAACTATCACCAGAATTCATTGCCTCAATGGATAAAGAGAGAGAAAAGACTCAAGCTGCTGCTAATAAAGAGGCAAAAATCGAAACACAAGCCCAACAACGCCAATTATCTGCTCCCGGAACAGTAAAATCAAGTGATTTACGTCGTTTTCGCACCAATGCGCTTGATGAAGCAAGAAAGCTTGATAAATATGATACAAAACGAAAAGCAATGGATTCTGCTTCTGCACAATTAGACTCTGTTGCTGAACAAACTGGTGCGCATATCCCAGAACGGACTAGAATGGATGTTCAAGAAGGAGCAAGAAAGAAAGTAGAAGCAGCTTCACATGACGCCTTAAGAAGAGCTGGTAAACTTCAGAGTATGTTAGATGATCGCAAACCGGTTAAAGGCATGGATGTTATGCATGAGCAAGCGCTTGAAATGGATAAAGCGCGTGACGAAGAATTGCGTAAAGCAAAAGAAGAAGCAGATGCAGAAGCAAAAAGACAAAAAGAAAAAGGTGTTGCAGGATGGTTTAGGAAAAAATTTGGTGGTGAAAAGTAAACAAATTTAACCCCGACATCGGGGTTTTTTGTTTGCGCAAAATTAAGTTATGCAATAGCATGTTCTTGTATGGCAATAATAAATTTATACAAACCGCTTGGTTGGACACCGCTTAGGGCAATGGAGCAATTGCGAGTTGTGCATCCGGAACTAAAAGATAGCAAAATGGTTTATGCAGGGCGTTTGGATCCAATGGCTGAAGGTGTCTTGGTTGTTTTAACAGATGAGGACAGGTTTGATCATCAAAAGCTTCTTGACGCAGAAAAAGAATATGAAGCCACTTTTTTATTTGGATATCAAACTGATACGTATGATGTGCTTGGGATTGCGAGTAAGGGGTCTGGGGAGCAAGGGGAGCTTAGGGGTTTGAAAGAGAGCTTAGGGGAGCTTAGGGGTATTCATAAGTTTCCTTTTCCTGCATATTCTGCTTATCGGGTAAAAGGCAAACCTTTGCACTGGTGGGCGCAAATGGGGCGATTGGATGAAATTCAAATTCCAATAAAAGAAATGGAAGTGCTTGGTGTAAGTAATGTAAGGATTGAAAAACGAAATTCAGATGATGTGCTTGAGGATATTTTGAGACGAATAAAGTTCGTTCATGGTGAATTTCGTCAAGATAAGATATTAAAGCAATGGCCACAGGTGCTTGAAAAAGAGCAGGAATTGACAACAGTATCGCTCACACTAGAAGTCAGAAGCGGAACATATATCCGCTCTTTGGCACATGAATTAGGCCAGAAGTTAGGATGTGGAGGTGTATTGCTTGGTCTCAAACGTACAAGTGTAGGGGATTATAAAATTGAAGATTCAGTATTGCTAAATAGAACGTCAGAAAACGATATTAAATAAAACAGACCAATTGGCCTGTTGAGAGGGGTCAGAGTATTCAGATGAACAAAAGAAGGGCGCTTTATTCTTCTCGTACATATACGCCACGGCTTTTCATGCCATCTAATTCACGCTGGGTGAAAACTTTATTCAGTGGTTTTGCTGGCGGTTTGTCTGGTTTCCATTGGGTTTCCTGATTTTCTCCACCAGTGATCAGACATTTATATCCAGCTTGTTGCAAGCGTTCTGATGCAAGTTGTAGTTTTGCTTTAGAATGAGCAATTTTATGTAATGTGATTACGATCATTTTTTGCCTCCCTTTTTACGGCTAATATCGTATCCCAACATGACAGTACATGTTTCAATCATTTGGGTCAATGTTTGATATGTCCTTGCTTTTAGACCTTAAAAGACATGATACTTTTTTTGAGCTCAAAGACAGGTATGTCCGTTGCATTGATGGAGGCACCTAACGGAATTCATCTTGATGGGCTTGAAGCACAGAGCAAAGGGCGGATAATCATTGATGGATTTGAAATATAGCTACTTTTGCTTTGGTAGATTTTCTTGAAACTCGGAACTCAAGTTCCGGTTTTTTATTTGAGATATACACAGATAAACAAAGGCTACTATCCGAAAATAGCAGTTTTGGTACAATAATGTTTAATGAAGTTAAATTTTTTTGTAACAATAACCGCTCCTATCGGAGTAACTATATGATCACACCTCAATTAAGAGGAAAGACAATTTTGTTGGTTAATACAGGTTCATCTTCAAGCACTGGGGATGAGCATAAAAAATTTATCTACAAAAGAATTTCAGAATTAGGTGTTGATATTATTGCGTTGAATGAAGAACCAAATTTAAAATTGAAATCTATTAAACATTGGATTAATTGTGATTTATCAAATTACGACAAGACAATAAAAAAAATAGAAAGTTTTTTGCGGTCAAACAGAATAAAAATAGACGGAGCTGTGACTTTTTATGAAGATTCTATTCTGTTAACATCAAAAATAACAGATTATTTTAAACTACCGGGTATTTCTTATCATGTTGCTGATTTGATCAGGAATAAGTATAGGTTTAGAAAATTTTGCAAAAATAACAATTTACCAACTCCAGAGTTCTGTAGGGTAAAAGATATAAAAGATTTGGCACATGTTTGTGAAAGTTTGAGGTTTCCAATTGTTTTAAAACCTATATATGGGGCATCAAGCGCTTTTGTTATCAAAGTTGATAACAAAGATGCTTTGAATGAAACCTATCAGTATATAAAAAAGAATATATCTCAAAAACTGGAGAGCGCACTTGGATATGGTTTTGAAATTATTGCAGAAGAATATATTGATGGAGATGAGGTTGATGTTAATGTATTGGTTCAAAACGGAAGAATTAAATTTTTCAATATTACAGATAATTATCAAACTAATGAGCCATTTTTTATTGAAACTGGAATGGCAGAACCATCTGCGCTACCTACAGAACAGCAACGAGCAATAATAAACATGGTTGAAGAAATTCTTGATTTGTTAAACGTAGACAATGCTTGTTTGCAGTTTGAAGCAAAAGCGACTTCAAAAGGGCCTGTTCCTTTGGAAATAAACTTGAGAATGGGGGGAGATGAAGCGTATTTTTTTGCTAAAACCGCATGGGGAGTTGATTTGATTGAAGGTGCTTTGAAAATTGCAACAGGAGAACATCTTCAAAAAATTGACAAACCACCTGCGCCAAAAAAATATCTTTCAGGCGAGACACTTCATGCTCCTTATTCAGGGATCGTTTCAAATATTGAAATAGATGAAAAGATAAAAAAGTTAGATTATATTGAAAACATAGAAGTGTTTAAAGAGGTTGGGGACAGCATTCTTGTTCCTCCTTTTGGTTATGAATATATTGGGTGGGTTTCTGTCGCAGGAGAAAACGCTGTTGACGCAGATGAAAATTTAAACCGTGTTACAAAAGCAGTAGAGTATTCCATTGTAAAATTTGATGAGGCTTCTTCGGTTGGTAAGACAGTTCGAAAAAGTAGAAGTGACAATGCTGTTTTTCTTCATGGGAATGTTGTTGGCAATCAAAGGATAAAAAAAATTCGAGCGCTTCCATCAACAAGCAAGCGCAAGCTTCATATAGGTATTGCATGTAATGATTTTTCATCTGATTTTGATACAAATGCTATTGAAAAAGATTTGTATGATGTTGGTAGAAATATTGAAAAGACTTTGGCTGATTTGGGGTATCGTGTTTCTTTTTATGACTTCAATAATGTATTAAAAGTGGTGGCAGATCTCAATAAGAGTAATGTTGATTTGATTTTTAATGTTTGTGAAAGGATAAATAGTACAAGTCTTCTTGAACCACACGCAGCAAGTATTTTTGACATCTTGCAGATTCCATATACAGGTTCAAGCCCGTTTACCTTAAGTTTGTGTATTGATAAGATAAAAGTAAAGAAGTTATTGAATTATCACAATATTCCAACTCCTGCATGGGATTATATTTATGATATAAATGATGAACTCGATAGTAGCCTTGAATTTCCTTTGATTGTAAAACCGGCTAATACTGATAACTCAATTGGAATTAGTAATGACTCGGTTGTTGTAAATGAAAAAGAATTGAAGGCAAGAATTGAATATGTTGTTAAGGAGCTTGGAAGTCCAGCCTTGATTGAAGAATATATTGAGGGAGATGAATATAATGTTTTGATTGTTGGCAATGAAAGAGATAATTTAAAAGTCCTTCCTCTTTCAAGGACAATTTTTACAGGATTGCCAAAAGGACGCTGGCACATTAAAACACTTGAATCAAAATTTGGCCAAGACCAAGTGTATAAGGATAACATTGTTGTTCAGATACCTCCAAAAAAAGTTAATCAAAAACTTATTAGCCTATTAAGCGAGATGGCAATTGATACGTATAATATTTTGGATTGTCATGATTATGGAAGGGTTGAGATTCGAGTTGATGAAAACAATAATCCTTATGTCATTGAATTAAATCCAAATCCATCAATTAACATCGGCGATGTAATGGATTTGAGTATTGATGATAATAAGTTTACTTATAGCGAATTTTTAGAAGAGATAATTAACGCTGCTATAAAAAGGTATAAGGATAAACCACCGTATTCTCATCTGCAGTCAAATGTGATTTGAGTGTGTGGGGAGCCGTAGATTTCGTATTTGGCAATAGGGTCATTTGATGGTTATATGTCAAAATTAGCAAGTACTAGACAAGGAATCCTGATTTATGGTAAGAAATAAGCATAAAGGCATAAATATAAATAACTTTATAATTGATTTTGTTATGGCATATATCAAAAGAACCATGAATAAGCGATATTTATCGCATATGGTTTGTGGGGCTGTATTAGTTGGAATAGCGTTTGTCTCGTTTTTTCCATCATCAGCAAATGCGTCTTCTGTGAATATCTTTTCAGACCAGTTTCCACAAGATCTTTCACTTGTAATAAATAACGGAGCAACTTGCACTGGATCTGAAACAGTACAAGTACATTTTGAAGGAAAGAATGTTAAATGGGTTGTGCTTGGTAGTTCACATCTATTTACAACAGAACTATGGCAGGATGTTCCAGACTCAATGACTATGGACTTTATTCTTGAAGGGGGAGATGGCACAAAAACTGTTTATGCTATATTTAAGAGTTCAATGAACATGGTTTCAACTGTTGTTTATGATTCAATCGAACTTGATAAAGCAACAAATTGCGGCGTTGTTGTTGCAACTCAAAGTGATGAGCCAGAATTGTTAGATCCAATTGATCAGCCTGTTGAACAGAGTCCTGAGGCAGCTTTAGTTGTCAGAACAAA
>JBDRLV010000071.1:0-5821 GCA_043812755.1 Patescibacteria group bacterium
GCGGTTTGGCACCTCGATGTCGGCTCATCGCATCCTGGGGGTGAAGAAGCTCCCAAGGGTTTGGCTGTTCGCCAATTAAAGCGGTACGCGAGCTGGGTTCAGAACGTCGTGAGACAGTAAAGATAACGATGTTTTGATCAAGAATCTTTTCGTTTAAAATTAAATTGTTCGATTTATCGAACACGACCGTGCTGTCATAAAATCTGGCTATATGCTGGAAAGTCTGGCACCTCCTTCAGGAGAATGGGAGGTTGAAGAATCTCACACTACGTAGTAAAATAGATGAAATAGTAACGTAAAAATGTGCTGAGTGCAGATAACCAGCAGGGAAGACTAAGAAATATATGTCAACGGTTCTACATCCACAATACATATGCGGCTTTGTTGATGGTGAAGGGAGTTTTCATGTTGCAGTATATAAAGATGAACGCATGAAGACTGGTATAAAATTCATACCAGAATTTCACATCAGTCAACAAGTTTCAAGTCGTAATGTTCTTGATGAATTACAGTGTTACTTTGATTGTGGGTACGTGAAAGCAAATCACGCACTCAGTCAAAAAGACAACACTTATGTATTTGTGGTAAGAGACCGGATGGATCTTCTTAACAAAATAATTCCATTTTTTGAAAAGAATCCATTAAAAACAGAAAAGCAAAAAGATTTTCAACTTTTTGTTAAGGTTGTTCAAAAGATGAATGATGGTGTACACCTTAAAACAATTGGTGCAAGGCAAATTCTTTCACTTGCATACCAAATGAATCAAGGTGGGCGCTATCGTAGGAAAAAACACAATCTTTCTTAGAACCCTCAGAGACTATACGCCAGAATCTTGCATTGCAAGATAAGATATAGTCCGAACTGCATGGCGACATGCAGAGTTTGATAGAAATATCAGGCCGCCACAACAAAGTAGTTGTTGTGGTTATCAAGTAACAGAATTGTCGGTCTCCTATCTACCATGGGCGTCGAAGACTGAGGGAACTCACTCCTAGTACGAGAGGACCGGAGTGAACAGACCTCTCGTTTACCGGTTGTTCTGCCAAGGGCATAGCCGGGTAGCGATGTCTGGTTCGGATAAGCGCTGAAAGCATCTAAGCACGAAGCCGATCCCAAGATTAGTCTTCATTTGAGACCCCTGCGAGACTAGCAGGTTGATAGGCCATATGTGTAAGCGTAGTAATACGTTGAGCAGAGTGGTACTAATAGGTCGAGCTCTACAACCATTGTTAGGATCAGATCCACAAAAATCGCGATCTGTTGGCTTAAAGTTGCGCTCCGCACTCAATGTACAATAAAGTACATTTCGCTTGCGGTGCTCACTTTGCACCAACATCTCATCGATTTTAGTGAATCTGCTTTCACAGCAATTAAGTTATATAGTTCAAATCAAGACGCATTTCGTTCTGAAGTATTCAATTGTAAGTGAGAAGTGATCTCACAAAATTAAAGGGTTTTCTTATCTTGGTGCCACTTCCCAACAGGTCACACCTGTTCCCATCCCGAACACAGAAGTTAAGCTGTATGGGGCCGATGGTAGTGCGATAGCGCGAGAGTAGGTGGGCGCCAGGATAAGGAAACTCTTTTTTATTGATTAAGCAATCCTTGACAAAAGGGTTGTTTTTTGTTACCATCTCAAGTCGGTTTGTTTCCTAATTTTAAAAAGAAGGAGGCCTAAATTGGCTAAAAAGAAAGCAAAACGAATAGTCACTGGCAATAGAGTACGGCAATCTGGGAAATCAAAACAGAAGCGCAGCAAGGGATTTTTGTGGGTGTTCATCCCAATCATCCTTATTGTTGCAGCCTTGATGGCATATGGGCACTTTAGGGCTCGTGCGAGTTCGTCCAGCAAAACATCAAGAGTGGAAAGAACCAGCAGACACAGGCCGGTTGCAAAGCTACCTGCTGAACCTCGTCAGAAGGATTGGGATCTTCTCGCTGAGTTTGACCGGTTTGTAGAGTCAGCAAAGTCTGCTGCAAAGGGCAATGAGTATGCTGAGCATCTTGCTAGCTTCTTTGAGCAAAAGGTCGTGCCTGCACAGTGGCGTGGCCCACACACATTCATGACTCTTCGTGGTTCGCCGATTGATAACACTGGAAATCCAACCACAATGATGTTTTTAGCAGCTCCTAAGGATATCAGAACCCTTGGTGATCTCTACAAGGGAGTTCCTTTTTCCTATGGGCCTGAAGGTTTTGTGTACGTTCTTGGTTCCAAGATCAGACCTTGGTACCTTGGAATTGTTGGACTTCACGAAATACTACATTGGGATGATGTTGTTTTGTCACAAAGAGAAAATCCTTTTGATGATCAACAGTATTTACTAGGAGAGGTGCGTGCGCATATTCTTGAGAATAAGCTTTTAGACAAAAAGATGTCTGGAAGGTTCTTTAGGGCAATTCGCGAGATGCTTTCGCGGGAGAGTATGCATGAGAGTAGTGATCCCTACATTGTTCTGAATGATGAAGGTCATGGCTACATTCAATCAGTTTGGCCTGATGCACCAGCAAGTGAGTCAGAACAGGGGCTGCGCGATGCCTCTATCATGATTGCGGTTCTTTTTGAACAATGTTCAACAGATCAAGAGAGGGCCAAAGCCTTTGATTGGTTTACTCAACAATCATACGCGATTGGTGAAGTGGATTGAGATAATCGGTCCGCTTTTTTAATTGAAAAAGCCCCGCAGAAGTCTTGCGACCACTGCAGAGCAGGGTTGAGGGTTAGTAACAGCGATTCACAAGTTCAAGCTCATCGAGGTTACCGTTCTCGATGAATTCGGCCGTGATGCTGAAGCGTTGGTCGATATTGTCCGCAGTGCGGAACTTTGCAACAACCTTCTGAAGAGCGGGTAGAAGCGGACGAATGTCGTCAGCAGTCAAATCGCCGTCACAGATCGCGTGACCAAACTCGTGCTTGGTCACCTCGCCCCGTCTTCCAGAAATGGTCCATGGACGATCGTAATCGTCAGATTCAACCACATCCTTTTCTGCAAGCTGTGCGATTTGCGCAAGCTGGGTTAGTTGCGTTTGCTTTCGTTTTACATCAAACTCACTCGGTTGGTTCGATAAGATGCTTCTGTCTTCAGCAAGCGTGGAAAAGATCCCCATTGGCCCTTGCTGGACAATCTTTTGCTCATCCAGCTTTTTTCCAAACTCGATAATGAACTTCTCTTCTTTCTTCTTACTGGGTTTGTCCATTATGGAAACACCCAGAACAGTCAGTCGCCACTCTTCTTTGATGCTCTCTTGTCCGCCAGTCCAGCGGATGATTTGGAGCTCGGGGAAGTTGTGTCGAACAACACAGATCAGTCGAGTTGAGGTGATCCCCAAGCCGAGATCTTTGTCGATCAGCAGAACGTCAACGTTTTCAAGGGCTTCCTTCAGATGATCAGGAAGCTCATCTGAAACGAGTTCATTGGGTTTTGTGACGTGAATCGAGGAAACATTGTGACCCTCGGTTTCCAGAAGAGCCTTTCCTTGTTTGATCCAGATAGCGCTGTCATCAATAATGAGAATTCGCACAACACTCTCCTTGTTGCTAGGTTTGAATGTGAGTTGACTTAATTGTCAACAAAGCAGAATACCATTTATTGACGGAAATGTCAACGTATTTAGGTAAAGATTTGTCTAAAATATAGGTTTTCGAGCACCAATTACATGTCTGACGACGAAAAAATTGACACATTCAATAATTTGTGATATACTATAAACATGAAATTGCGGGGCATATTGCAATCAATAGGTCTTAGTGAAAAACAGGCAGATGTTTATCTTGCCTGTCTTAAGTATGGCCCAGAATCAATTAGTAATATTGCCCACTTTGCAGGTTACAAGCGCACAACACTTTATGGAATCCTTGAGACTATGAAAGAAAAGGGGTTTATTATTACAATGATGCGTAATAAACGTTTGTGCTATGATGCAACTCCTCCATCAGCCTTGATTCAGATATTAAAAACACAACACGATGATTTAAAAAGTGTACTTCCAGAGCTAGAACAGGTTCAAGGGAAAAAAGACATAATACCAAATGTTCAAATTCATGAAGGCGATGCTACTATCAAACAACTCTACCTTGAAATATTCGACCGTATCCCTCTTGGGAAGCCTGTAGATTTTTTAACCTCAATTACTCAATTCCAAGATCAGTTTCCAATAGTACTTGAAGCTTATGACAAAATATTAAAAGAAACTGATAATCCAAAATGGGTGCGTGAGTTAGTATTTGATGATGAGCGAGGAAGAAAGTTTGTTAAGCATTTGCGATCAAAAAAGAATAAACCCCAAACAAGATTATTACCAACAGATTTTCCAATTCACAATGAGATAATTATTTTTGATAATAATGTGGTTTTTTTGTCGCTTGGCCACAGAAACATTGCAACAGTAATTACTAATCCCGAAGTTCAAAAGACTATTAAATCATTATACGAATGGGCATGGTTAAGTGCTCGTAAATAACAATATGTTCGAATCAAAAAAAGACTGTATGTTTTGTAAGATCACACGAATGGCATTAATTTTTGCTTTCGGTTTTGTGGTTGGTGCAATATATACATTTGTTAATCTATAAAAAACATCCCCATGGTGTTTATAACCCAAAGATTTTTTTGGGTTAATTTTTAAGGAAATAAAATGTATTTAACACAGCAAAATAGTGTCAAGCGCAACTAAGCTTGCATTTTATTTTCAGCCTGCTATTATGTTTTTCGTTACGTTAAAAATGATTGATATATTAAACCATTTATCATCAGTTGAATGAATTGGCGTAATTTGAAAAATTTACACGCAAAATGTTTGTTAGTCGTTTATTCAATAACATTGACTAAAAACAACGAAAGATCGTTGTTTCTCGAATATGCATTTTCGTATCATTATTTTAGCAGCAGGAAAAGGCAAAAGAATGGGCAACGGTGATAAGCCAAAAGCTCTTACTCCTGTTGGTGGAAAACCGATTCTACAATACCTTGTTGAATCAATAGAAAGTTCAAAAGTTGATGGTGTTCCTGTTGTTGTAACAGGGCCAGAGAAAATTCGTTTATGTGATGAGTTTGGTGGTAGATGTGATTATGTTTCACAGATGGAGCAGTTGGGAACAGGCCATGCTGTAATGGTTAGCAAGGACATGGTGATTGATTCTGATGCTTTAATAGTTTTATATGGCGACCATCCTTTTATTTCTGCAAATACACTCAAGCGCTTAACAGCGCGTCACGCGTTTGGAGATAACACAATCACCATGATGACAACAACAGTTCCAAGTTTTGATGATTGGTATAGCGCTTTTACTCACTGGGGAAGAATATTGCGTGAGCCACAAAGCGGACATATTATTGGTATTCGTGAGTATAAGGATACAAATGATCAAGAGCGTGGCATTAAAGAAGTTAATCCTGCATTGTTTTGCTTTGATTCCACATGGCTTTGGGAAAATATTGAGAAGCTTAATAATAACAATGCTCAGCAGGAATATTATTTGACAGATTTGATTGAAATGGCAGTGGAACAAGGTAAAAGAATTTCTTCACTTGATGTCGCGCCAGAGGAAGCAATAGGAATTAATACACCTCAAGAATGCAAGGTGGCAGAGGATTTGATTGAAAAATTTGCAAATAAAAAATAGTATTATTCGCGTCCCCCTTTTCAAGGGGGACTATAGGGGGCTAACGAATCAAAGCGCGAAACCCACCAAACCACCCCAGGAAAAGGGGAGGGACCCCAGAACAATTAAAATGATAATTTTTTGGGGGTGTTTAGCAAAAGGCAAAAAGACAAATTATGATGTTGCTGAGATTTATAATATTTTTGAAAAAATAAATC
>JBDRLV010000072.1:0-15045 GCA_043812755.1 Patescibacteria group bacterium
CAAAGGCAGAAGAGGCCATTTGGCTTTGATTGGCTTTGCTGGGTTCCATGTTTGGTATGTCATTGGATTGATAATAAACAATGGCCTTTCTCTGTGTTTTGAAGAAGGTGGAAATGAGTTTCTAAAACTTGCTCCAAGCTTGACCATGCACCAAGGTGATGCAACCGGTGAGGTTGAGAGTATCATGTCAATTGATTTTCGCACCATGTTTACAGCTTCTTTAACTTTTGCTTTTGCCATTTCAACTGCATCTTCTGCCGCTTCTTTCATTTCTTTGATTTGAGCCATTCTCATTTTTGCCTTAAGAACTGAAGCGCGTGCCTGATCTAGCATTTTGCCGGTTTCTTCTTTTTCTTGTGCTTCTCTTCGCAAACGCTCTGATTCTTTTTCTTTTGGTTCTTCTTCCTCATTTTCCTCTTCTGGGTTCTTGTTTTCATCTTTATTCTCATTCGGGTTTTGTTGTTCTTCGCTTTGCTGATTTTGTTGAGGTTGTTGGCCTTGTTGTTGTGGTTGTTGTGAAGGAGGAGGTGTCTGCTGTTGTTTTTTTTGTTCGGCTTCTTCATCTTTCTTATCATCATCCTTCTTGTCTTCATCTTTCTTATCATCATCTTTATCTCTATTTTGATTGCCTTCAGGGTTTATTCTATCTTGCTGTTGATTTTGTTTAAGCTCTGCTTCTTTTGTCGCGTCATTGCCCACTGACCCATCGGTTTCTTCGTCCATTAAATCAAGAGAGCCAGATTGTTGCCCAAGTTTTTTGTTTTCCAAAGCTTTTTTATTTTTGTCTGCTGACTCTGCCATTTTTGCCATTGTGCCCATAACGGTGACCATTCCTTTTGCTTCTTTCATGAGCTTTTTTTCTTTCTTCTGTTTTATTGAAGCCATTTGAGAAGATAACAATCGTGCTTTCCTTTGGTTTTCATCAGAAAGATTGTTGTCTTGTTGGTTTGTGGTTTGGCCTGTTGGCATATGGCTTTTTATTTTTGTCTTGGCTCGCGGATATGTATTTTATCTTGTCGTTTTTCAATTGATAATTTATGTGGCCTTTTTTTGCTTAGGAGTTTTTCAGAAATTTTTGTTTCAAGTTCTTTCTGAATCAAACGTCGAATGTCTCTTGCTCCAATATTTTTATCTATTTGTGCTGATAAAAATTTTGTAACCGCAGGTTGTATGTCTAGCAGAATATCTTGTTCTTGTATTCTTTGAGAAAGTTCATCAAGATTCTTTTGAACAATTTGCTCAAGGGTCGCTTCTGATAGGGGATTAAACACGCAGGTGTGATCAATGCGATTAACAAGTTCAGGACGCAGAAAATCTGCCAGTTCTTTTTTGGCATCCTGTACTAATTGTACTTCATTTTCCATTTTTCCTGAAGAGAAGCCTATGTTTCCAGATAAAAACTTTTCAGATCCTGCGTTTGTTGTAATAACAACAATCGTATTTCTAAAGTCAATTGTTTTTCCTGTTGCGTCAGTTGCTTCGCCCTCTTCCAAGATTTGTAAAAGTAGATTTTGAATATCGCTATGTGCTTTTTCAAGCTCATCAAACAAAACAACACTATGTGGTTTTTGCTTTACTTTGTCAGTAAGTTTGGCATCATCGCGATATCCAACGTATCCAGCAGGGGCACCAATGAGTTTTGACATAGTGAATGATTCAGAGTATTCACTCATGTCGAGTCTAATTAGTTCTTTGTCTGATTTGAATAATGCATGAGTAATGGCTTTTGCAAGTTCAGTTTTTCCAACACCAGAAGGTCCCATAAAAAGAAACGATGCCATTGGTCGGTTTGGGTGAGCAACCCCTGATTTTGCTCTTCGTAGTGCCCCCGCAACTGTGCTGATAACATGTTTTTGTCCAAGCACTCGAGACTCAAGGATTTCCTCAAGATCAGTGTACCTTTGTCCTTCAAATTGCATGATATCTTCTTGTGGAATATTTATTAATTTTGAAATAATTTTAGCAATATCAATGTCTGTTATTGATTGATTGCCCATGCGAGGCGGTTCTTTTTGAGAAGTTTCAAGAGCCTGTCTTAATTGATCCTCTTCTTTTTTATACTCTTGTGCTTCATCAAATTTTTCCTCAACTACAGCTCTACGTTTATTATCCTGTGCTTCTTCAAGTGCAAGTTCAACAAGCTGAATTTGTTCAAAGTGTCCTGGTTCGCTTGAATGGATTCTTGCAGCTGATGCTGCTTCATCTATCAGATCAATTGCTTTGTCAGGTAATTTTTTATTTTGAATGTAGCGCGAGGACAATCGAACAGCTGCTTCTATTGCACTTTTTGTTATATGCACCCCATGGAAAGATTCATAAAAGGGAACAATGCCGTGGAGAATATCAATTGTTTTCTGTTGCGTTGGCTCATCAATAAGGATTGTTTGGAAACGTCTTTCAAGAGCGCTATCTGTTTCAATGTGCTTTTTATATTCACCAGGTGTTGTTGCGCCAATGCAACGGATTTCTCCTTTTGCGAGAGCGGGTTTGAGCATATTGGCTGCATCAAGTGAGCCGGTTGAAGCACCGGCGCCGCTTATCATATGGACTTCGTCAATAAACAAAACAATACGACTATCTTTTCTCGCCTCTTCAATTACTTGACGCAAGCGTCCTTCAAATTCTCCGCGATACATTGTTCCTGCAATAAGCAAAGATAAATCAAGAGTAATGATGCGTTTTCGGCTGAGTGGTGCAGGGGCCTTGTTTTCGTAAATCATTTTTGCAAGACCCTCAACCACTGCGGTTTTTCCAACTCCTGGCTCACCAATAAGCAGTGGGTTATTTTTTGTTCTTCGGCACAAAATTTCCATGAGCCGATTTATTTCCGCATCTCTCCCAATCACTGGGTCAATAGATTCTTGTGCCTCTTGTGTTGTGATGTCTCGCCCAAAATAATCCAAGGCAGGTGTTTTGCGTTCATCAAAAAAATCTTCCTCATCAATTATTGTGTCTGTAAGTTCTTCGTGGTTATGGATTATATCATGGCCACCTTTTGCAATAGATTGTGCAATATCGGGAAATTTTGATGTACTTTTTAAAACAATTGCAAGCTGGCTTCGAAGTTTCCGCTCATCTGATTTTTCTTCCGCCAGAAAATCTTTAATGCCTTTGTAATTGATTTGCATGAGCCCAGAAAGCAGGTGTTCTGTTCCAATATATCTGTGCTCATAAATATTTGCTGTAAGCACAGCTTTTTCAATAGCTCTTTTTGCAGCTGTTGAAAGTTGCGGTTGCCTATTTTTTTTCTTTATTTTTTTATCAATTGTTTTATTTATCTTTTGAACATCAATTTTTGCTTTATTGAGAACCTCAGCTCCAACACTCCCTTTTTCTGTGCCAAGTGACCACAAAAGATGCTCTGGCAAAATGTCTGATTGTTCTGTTTCAACAACAAAACACAGCGCTCGTGTAAGAACGTTTTTTAAATGCGAGGAGAATTTGTCAATTATGTCTTGAGGCATGTGTTTGCAGAAATACTAAATCCTAATATCTAAACTCTAAACAAATTTGAAATATCAAAATTCAAATATTTTAAACCGAATTTTGAATTTTGAACATTAAGATTTTGATATTGTTTAGAAATTAGATATTAGTGCTTAGTATTTTTAGACGCCCATGCTTCTTAGTTTTTTAATTCTTTGTTCAATCGGCGGATGAGTACTAAACATGTGATCAAATCTTTTTGTTACATGCGGATCAAATGGGTTTGCAATGAAGAGATGGGCGGTTGCGTGGTTTGCCTTGCGCATTGGTTGATCCAGACGAGCGATTTTTTCAAGAGCTCGTGCAAGACCGTCAGGATAACGTGTTAAAAACACAGCGCTTGCATCTGCTAAATATTCGCGCTGTCTACTAACAGCCAGTTTGATAAGCTGTGCAAACAGTGGAGATAGAATGGCAAGAATGAGCCCAACAATTATTCCGATAGTAGCAATTTGACTACCTTCGCGCTTATTGCCTCTACCAAAAAAGAAACTCCTCATCATCCAGTCTGAAAACAAAACAATTATTCCCACAAGTACAACGACAAGAGTCATTATTCTTATATCATAATTTTTAATGTGTGACAGTTCATGTGCAAGTACTCCTTCAAGCTCAGTTTTTTCAAGAATTTGTAAAAGTCCAGTGGTTACAGCAACAGATGCGTGTTCAGGGCCTCGGCCAGTTGCAAACGCATTTGGGGCAGGGTCTTCAACAATATAAACTTTTGGCATGGGCTGGCCGCTAGCAATACAGAGATTTTCTACAAGTCTGAATAGTTCAGGGCTATCGCGTTTTTCGATTTGCTTTGCTCCTGCTGTCATTAGCGCTACTGAATCTCCTTTATAGTATCCAACCAGAGTCATTACAAGAGAAATAAGAACAGCTAAAATTATTCCAAATTGAGGATCTTGAAAATATGATCCAAATGCCCAGCCAAGTGCAATTATGATAATTGCAAAAAGGCTGATAAGGAAAATGCTGTTGCGTTTGTTTTGTGCGATTTGGGTGTACATCTTGTTACAAAAATACTAAATGCTAATATCTAATTTCTAATGTCCAAAATTCAAATGTTCTAAACCACAGTTTTGATATTAGAATTTTGATATTGTTTAGCCTGTCCTGCCAAAGCCCAAAGGGCGAAGGAGGGTATTTAGGATCTAGTGCTTAGATTTATATTATAGATTAACGCCTGGGTGATCCATAGCAACATCAGGCGCATCAAAAAATTCGTATTTCTGGAACCCAAAACTTCCAGCAATCATATTGGTAGGGAATGACTGAATATTGGAATTGAATCCACGCACCTGGCTGTTGTAGAATCTTCGTGAAGAAGAGATTTTATCTTCAGCATCAGTAAGTTCTTGTTGAAGGTGCATGAAGTTTCCTGTTGATTGAAGCGCTGGATAAGCTTCAGCAACTGCAAAAAGAGATTTGAGAGATTCACTTAGCATGTTTTCTGCCTTTGCATGATCGGTTCTGGACTTTGCACCCATTGCTGCAGCCCGCGCTTCTGTTACTTTTTTAAAAACATCTTCTTCATGTTTTGCAAAAGCTTTTACTGTTTTAACAATATTTGGGATTAAATCGTAGCGTCTTTTGAGCTGGACTTCAATGTCGCTCCAAGATTCATCAACACGGTTTCTGCCATGAACAAGGTTATTATATGTTATGATAAGCCAGAAGATGACTAGTGCAATTATTCCAAGGACGATCCAAAGTATATATTCAGTCATATTTACGTGATTTTAGGTTGAAATTATACTATAATAGTACTGTAAATTTACTATAAAATCAAGATAATAATGAAATTTATGAATATTCCAAAACATATCTTTAAAGCCTACGATATTCGTGGATTGATAGGGCAGGAGATTACACCAGAATTAGCGCAAAATATTGGAAAAGGTTTTGTTTCCCTCATGAAGCGAGAAAAGCCAGAAGGTGTGCTTACAATAGTTGTTGGAAGGGACATGAGGGAAAGTTCTGTTGAATTTCAAAAATATTTAACAAAAGGAATTGTCGAATCAGGTGCAAACATTAAAGACATTGGGTTGGTTTCAACACCGGCTTTTTGTTTTGGTGTTGGTTATACAGGTGCTGATGCTGGTGTCATGGTTTCTGCTTCACACAATCCAGCTGAGTATAATGGATTTAAATTGACTCGAGAAAATGCTGTGCCTGTGAGTGGGGATACTGGAATTCAGGATCTTGCAGAGATAATTGAAGCGATACCCCCCCTTACCAATGGGGGGCAAAGGGGGGTCCATGAGAATGATTCAGAACCCTCTGCTATCCTACTTAGAAAGGGAGATGTGAGTCGGATTGACAGTGTCCCAGCTCTTTCAGCACAATCAGAATTGAAATTTGCAGGCGATCATCCGATTTCAAAATTTAAAATTGTTGCAGACAGTGCAAACGGTATGGGGGCGCAATATCTTGATGAAATGTTTAAAAAGATCGATGCTGACGTTGTGCGTATGTATTGGGAGTTTGATGGCTCATTTCCAAACCACGAGGCAGATCCAATGAAAGAAGAAAATCTTGTTGATCTGATTGAAAAAGTGAAATCAGAAAATGCAGACATTGGAATTGCAACAGATGGGGATGGTGATAGAATATTTTTTGTTGATGATAAAGGCGAGATTCTGCCGCCTGCAATACTGCGGGGTTTGATTGCTCAGATTGTACTGCGTGATAATCCTGGGGCAACAATTTGTTATGACATTCGCCCTGGCAAAATTACGCCTGACATGATTGAAGAGGCAGGGGGCAAGCCTGTTGTAACTCGGGTGGGGCATTCTTTAATTAAAGAAAAAATGCGAGAAGTTGATGCTGTGTTTGGTGGCGAGAGTTCAGGTCATTTCTTTTTCAAGTTTCCAGTAGCAGGGAGCGAGGGTTCTCCAGACTTGCGTCCCCCTTTTCAAGGGGGACAACAGGGGGTTAGCGATAACCATAAGTTTGCTGTTTACGAAGGACCAGTGACTGTTGTGATAATGTTATTACAGGAGATGACAAGGCAGGGCAAGGCACTATCTGAAATTGTTGGACCGTTTAAGCGTTATGCGCATTCTGGTGAAATAAATTTTGATGTTGCAGATAAGGAGGCAGCGCTTGAGGCAATTAAAGCAAAATATCGCGAAGGTGATCTTGTTGAAATAGATGGCATCACAATTACATATCCTGATTTCTGGTTTAATGTGCGTCCATCAAATACTGAGAACAAGCTTCGATTTACTCTTGAGGCTGTTGATCAGGCTACTATGGAAAAGATGCGTGATGAGGTCGCGGGATTTATTAACTCGCAGTCATAATATGTCCAAAACACCACAATTTGACCAAAAATTAAAAGAAATTTTAGACGCCACCCAACCCGGTGAGCGAGTTTGTCCTGTTACAGGGGAGAAATGGGAAATGACTGATGAAGAGATTGGTTGGTACAAAAAGTTTAATGTGCCACCTATTAAGGTTTCACCAAATACTCTTTGGAAACAAATGTCTTATTATGATTGCGGTTATCAGTTTTGGTGGAATAAGCATGCACAAACCGGAAAACCTGTGTTGAGTTTTCATCATCCCGCATCAGGCATTCGCGTGCTTCCTGATGTTGAGTGGCATAATAATGATTTTTCATCTATTCATCAGGATTATAAAGCTGGGCAGACATTTTTTGAACAGTTGCGAGAATTAGAGCTTCGTGTACCTTTTCCTGCAACATCAAATCGTGTTGGGCCTGAAAATTCAATAACACTGTTTTCATTCGGAGACAGGAATTCATATTTTACTTTTGCTTGCGAATCTGAGAATACTTTTTTTGCTGCAGGTGCAATGGGCGTGCAAGATTCTTCTTTAATTTTTACTGGAGGCAAGATAGTAAAAAGTCATCATTGTTTAAAAAGTTCAAGAATTTTTAATTGTCGTTTTGCTCGTCAATCTTATGATTGCATGGATGGTGCATTTCTTTTTGACTGTAGAAACTGTCAGTGGTGTTTTGGTGCATCCAATAAACGAAACAAAAAATATATTTGGATGAATGAACAACTGTCTCAAACAGAATATGAAGAGCGTCTTAAAGAAGTTGATTTAGGTGTGCGTAGCGTTGTTGAAAAATGGACAAAAGAATTTGATGACTTGTTGCATAAGGAAGGAATCTGGCCAGAAAATTTTAATGAAAAAACAGAAGACTCAACAGGGGATTATCTAAACAATGCAGTGCGTTGCCATGAATGTTATGATTCTGCAGATGCTCCAGTAGACAATTATCACTGCGCTTGGAATTATGGAGTTTCACAGAACAATGCGCACATGTGGGGAAATGTTGATTCATCTGATTGCTATATGTGCGTATCAAGCCCAAACTCGCATGAAACGCTTTTTAACTATCGCTCAACCAGAATGGACCATTGTGAATACTGCATGGTATGTATTGATTGCAAGAATTGCTTTGGGTGTATTGGAATACAAAAAAAGGAATTTTGTATTTTAAATACTCAATATTCAGAGGTAGAGTATTGGCAAAAAGTTGATGAGATTAAATGCGCCATGCTTGAGCAAGGAGTGTATGGTGGTTATTTTCCTGTTGAGCTTTCATCAACATATGTGCCAGAGTGCGGTGCTGTTGTGTATAATGGTGCGACAAAAAAAGATTTGGAATCTATTGGTGGAAATTTATTTGATGCAAGTGCACAAGACGCAACAGGTGAGGATAGAATTGATAGATCAAAGATAAAATCTTGTAATGATATCCCTGACAGCATAGATGATTTAACAGATGAGTGGGTTGGAGTTCCAATTTTTGATCCAAATGCTGGGCGCACTTTTTCTTTTTTAAAACCAGAAATTGATCATTATCGTAAAATGCGAATTGCTCCTCCTAATCAACACTTTATCCAACGCCTTCATGCGGTCACACAAGGTGGCCAGCAAAGTGCATTTGAAAAACGCACTTGTGCGCATTGTAATAGCGAATTAACAGTCTCTGTTTGTATAAAGTATCCTGATAGGAGGATTTATTGCAAACCTTGTTATCTTAATTACTTAGAACAATATGGGTAATTGAAATTACTAATTAATAATTTGTCTAATTTCTAATGAATGACTAATTTAGAAATTAGTAATTAGAACATTCTAAATTGATTAGAAATTAGCAATTAGATATTAGAAATTTTGTAACATATGTCCAAAACACCAAACTACGACAATAAAATAAAACAAATTTTAGACGCAACGCAACCTGGCGAGCGGGTTTGTGAACTCACAGGAGAGAAATGGGAAATGACACAAGAGGAAATTGGTTGGTTTAGAAAATTTAATGTGCCACCACCACGAGTTGCTCCACAAACGCGCATGCTTTGTGTGGCAGCCTTTGGAAATTGTTATCAATGGTGGTATCAAAAGCATCCAGATACTGGGAAGCAGATTTTAACCTATGTTCATCCTGGTTCAGGAATTAAAGTGTTGCCTGACAAAGAATGGTTTGCAAAAGATTTTTCAAGCGTGAATACGGAAGTGGATTTGGGCCGCTCTGCATTTGAGATTATTCATGATCTTGAGCGTCGTGTGCCTTTTACTGCAAGTCGCAACATGGAAGAGCCAGAGAATTCCCTGAGCGTTGTTTCTTTTGGAGATCAAAACTGCCTGCTTACATTTGCTTGCCAAGGGAAAAATTCACAGTTTGGAATTGTTGGCACAAACATGGAAAGCTCTGCAGAAATTGTGTTTGCTGACACAGTTACCAACTCATATAATATTTCATACAGTGATCGTATTTTTAATTGTAAATTTTTACGCAATTCATATGACTGTATGAACAGTGCGTTTTTGTTTGATTGTCGCAACTGCGAGAATTGCCATGGAGCTGTGAATAGGCGGGGAGGGAAGTTTCTGCTTTGGGATCAACAAGTCAGTCAGGCTGAATACGAAAAGTATGAAAGCGAACACGATTTGTCATGCCGCAGTGTTTTGGATGTAGAGAAAAAGAAATTTCATGATTTGGTGGCTGGGGCTGTGTGGCCTGAGAATTTTAGCGTGCATGCAGAAAACTGTATTGGCGAGTATTTGATTAATTGCTTGAATTTAAAGTATGCATACAATTGCGCACACGGCGCAAAGGACAGCTTCTGGGTTAACTTTCAGTATCAGTTTAATGAAGGCAATGCATTTGTGGATGGAGCTAAACAAACAAGTAATTGTTATTATTCGCTGGGCATTTCAAATGGTGATCAAATGAAGTTTTGTTTTGGTGTGGATCGGTGTGAGGACATTGAGTACTGCATGCAGTGTTACAACTGTGAGCATTGTTTTGGGTGCGTTGGGCTAAATCGCAAGAAGTTTCACATCTTCAACAAAGCATATGAGGAAAGCGCGTATTGGCAAAAGTTGGATGAGCTTAAGTGCGCCATGCTTGAATGCGGAGAGTATGGAGAATATTTTCCGTTGTCATTATCTTCCGCACACTTTTTGGAGTCAACGGAGGTATTCTTGGGTTTTGCAGATGTAGAGACAGCACACAAAGTGCATGCAAATTTGTATGATGTTACTGCAGAGGGGGCTGTAGGAAATGCAGAGTCTGCTGACACCAAACAACTTGCTGATGTTCCGGATTGTGTGGTTGATCTTGATGATTCATGGAGCAAGACACCAGTATTTGATCCAGAGATTGGCAGACGATTTATGTTTTTTCCACAAGAGATTGCATTCTATCGCAAACACAACATTGCTCCACCTGCACGACATTTTATTTTACGCGTGAAGGATATTTTAGTAGAATCAAATATTGGGCAATATGAATCTGCGGTATGTGCAAAGTGCTCTAGGTCTCTTACGGTTGCGCAAAATAAAACATTTAAAAACAGACAGATATATTGTCAGGAGTGTTATCTTCAATACTTAGAAAAATATGGCTAATAAGCAGTTGTCATTCTGAGGAGCGAGCCGGAGGCGAGCGACGTAAGAATTTCCTTGCAATGGGATCCTTACGTCGGCCTGCGGCCTCCTCAGGATGACAAGATGAAATATGTCCAAAACACCAAACTTCGACATTAAACTAAAAGCAATTCTCGATGCTACTCAGCTTGGCGAGCGGTTTTGTCCTATCTCTGGCGAGCGCTGGCAGCTTGATCAAGATGAGATTGAGCGCTGTCGTGCTTGGGGTGTTCCAGTGCTAGAAATGTCACCTGCAATGCGCGTGCACTTTTTGGGCTCATGGGGTGCAGGAGTAGATTTGTGGTGGAAACCACACATGCTTACAGGTAAGCCAATATTGTCAGCTGTGCCACCGGACGCAATGCCACCTGTTATTACTGATAAGGAATACTACAGCGAATGCCCAGGAGAAAGTCGTAGTATTGAAATTGATCCTAACCGACCGTTTTTTGATCTTCACGCAGATTTGATAAAAAAAGTTCCAGGCCCAGCTTTTCAGTCACACGGCTCTGTAAACACTGTAGGGGGTGGTTACATTGATTGTGTTAATGCTTACATGATGTTTGGAACATATAGCGCAAAAGATTCATGGTATTCTTTCCGCAACAAAGTCCTTGATGACTGCATGGACATGGCAATGTGTGAAAAGTGTGAGAACTCATATTCTTCAACCATGTGTTTGCATTTGAATAACTGCAAACAAATGTTTGAGTCTCTTTATTGCATGAATTGTCAGTTTGGTTTTGATTTGCATAATTGTGAAAATTGTTATCAGTGTGCAAATTTAAGATACAAAAAATTCATGTATCAAAATGAACAATTATCTCAGGATGAATACGAAGCAAAGATGAGGGAGATAAATTTGTCCTGCTCATCTTCTTTTGATCAAGAGAGAAAGAAGTTTCTGACTTTTCTTCAGACAAAGGCTATCTGGCCAGAAGATTTTAATATTAATAGCCCAGGATGCTCTGGAGAGTATGTATTGGATTGTATTGATTCGAGTGGATACTTTATGACGAACACAAAGAATGTGCGTTGTGGTTGGTTTGTATTTGATTCCGAAAATCTTGAGAGTATTGTTATTGGTAATGACTCACAAGACGTCTATAACTCATGTGTTTCAATAGCCTGTCAAAATTCAAAAATGATGTATGTGTGCAAGTATTCAATGGGGTGTGAGTACTGCATGATGTGTGATGATCTTGAGTATTGTTTTGGTTGTATTGGGTTGCGCAAGAAAAAGTATTGTATTTTTAACAAGCAGTATAGCGAGGATGAGTATTGGCAGAAATTGGATCAACTCAAATGTGCTATGTTGGAGCGTGGGGAGTATGGAGAGTTTTGGCCAGTGAAAATGGCATACTGGTGGCCGCAGTATGGTTTTGCCTCTCTTGTTTATCCATTTACAGATGAGGAGTTGAAAAAGCTTGATGCTCCGCATTTTGATGCAAAAGAGGGAATGCGTTATGCTCCGTATCCGCAGGACATTGAGATTTATAGCACTGACGAGGTTCCGGATTGTATTGCGGACGTTGGTGATGAGTGGGCAGGCAAGATGTTTAAGGATGTTGAGGAGGATCGTCGTTTCACCCTAAACGAACACGAGATCGCGTATCGCAAAAAGAAAGGGTATCCATTTCCGCGCAGACATTATCGTGCGCGCTTTAAGGAATTGGTGCGCCAGGTAAATAGCCCTGAGCGTGTTTTAGCAGTGTGTACAAAATGCTCAAAACAAATTGAAATCAATAACAATCGAATGTTTCCAGATCGCAAGGTGTATTGTAAGCCTTGCTATTTACAATATTTGGAAGAACATGGATAAATAAAAAACGCGCGGTCTGTCCGCGTGTTTGTCTATATTCGATTAAGGTTGTGGAAACGGATCAAGGGCAAGTATCATGTTTGCTTCTTCATCATTAAGAAGTTGTTTATCTCTCATCAGATTTATCAGAGTTGTGACTTTTTTATCTTCTTTTCTCATAAGTATAACCAAGTGGCCTTTAAGATCGGCCATTTTGTCATCCATTGCATCAATCAGTTCAAGTTTTTGTTTATTTATGGTTTGCGTTAGTTCTGTTTTTACACTTGATATTTCTGTTTTTACACTTGATATTTCTGATTTTAAATTTTTTTCGAGGCCTCGAAAACGTTCCTCTGTTCTGGAGGACGAAGTGTTGACAGCATCAAGCACGTCTTGAATTGTTGGCTCTTGGTTCATGTTCATATTAATTGTATGATAGTATAATTAGTGCGCTATGTCAAAATAAATATGAGTAAAACACCAAATTTTGACTTGAAAGTTAAACAAATCCTCGACGCCATCCCCCTTCGCTCCTTTGGAGCTACGGAGGGATCTTCGTCCAAAATTTTATGAGCAAAACACCAAATTACGATAACAAGATAATGAAAATTTTGGACTCGACCAAACCAGGTGAGCGGGTTTGTGAACTCACGGGTGAGAAGTGGCAGATGACAGATGAGGAAATAGAAGTGTTTCGTCAATTGGGTGTACCACCACCAAATATCTCACCAAAGACAATGGTTAAGTGGCTTGCTGGTTTTGGAACAGGAGTAGCCATTTGGAAAAACAAGGATGTGCGAACAGGCAAAGATATTTATTCTTATATTCACCCTGACCATTTCATAAAAGTAATGGATGATAAAGAGTGGATGAATGAAGAATTTTTAATGAATGACGAACTTAATATTCAAGCGCCTTTTTTCCCACAGCTTGAGTCACACTTAAGGCAGATACCACTTGGTGCTTTATTGGATGAGGGATCAAGCCCAAATTCGTTTGGAGTGGAGTTGATAAAATCAGAGAATTGCTACATGACATTTTTTGCATATAAGTGTAGAAAGATGCTCAATACAATCAATGGAGTAATGAGTGAGGATTGTTATGATGTTACAAATACTTATGATTCAAAAGAGTCTGCGCTTTCAAATTTGTCCTACAGGCTGTTTCGTTGCCGGTATGTGAATGCGTGCCATGATTGCATGAGCTCTTCTTTTTTATTTGACTGTCGCAACTGTGAGTATTGTTTTGGGGCAACAAATAAGCGAAATAAGTCGTATTTGTTTTTTAATCAACAGTGCTCAAAAGAAGAGTGGGAAAAGAAGGTTGGAGAAATTGATCTTGGGTGCCGTGATGTTTTTGAGGAGTATGAAAAAAAGTTTATACAATTGATGGAGCAGGAAGCAGTGTGGCCTGAGAATTTTTCAGTGCATGCTCCTGGGTCAATTGGTGATTATTTAGTGGACTGCGTAAATTGTAAGCATGGCTTTTCTGAAAATGACTCTAGAAATTGTTTTTGGGATTTTATGGGTGATCGAAATGAGGGGAATTATGCAGTAACTTGGTCAGATGACACCCATCAATCATTCAATTGCAACGGCATTCTTCATTCACAGAAAATGATTTGCTCCCATTTTTCTTGGTATAATAATGCTCTTGAGTATTGTTTTTTCTGTTTCAATTGCGAATATTGCTTTGGTTGCATAGGATTAAAACGCAAACAATATTGTATTTTTAACAAGCAATATAGTGAAGATGAATATTGGTTACGCGTTGATGAAATTAAATGTGCAATGCTTAAGCGCAAAGAGTATGGTCAATTTTTCCCTGCAAAATTTTCTCCGATTTCTTTTCCATATTCTGTTGGAGATTTTTATATTGAGTACACTAAAGATGAACTGGATAAATTTGAAGTTTCACATTTTGATGCAATGGTGGGGAGTATTGTGCAGCAATCGCATGACATGCTTACACCAGAGCAGTTGCCAATTTGCGTGCAAGATCCAAAGGCAGATGATATTGTTGGTAAACCAGTATTTGATAAAACACTCAAACGATTGTTTACTATAACAAAGCAGGAGCTTGATTTTTTACGCAAGATAAAACTTCCTTTGCCAAAAGAGCACGTATTCGTTAGATTGCAAAAGAGTATCCGTTGGTCGAATTCATGGTTTTCTGTTGAAACAAATTGTGGCAAGTGTGAAGCCAAGATTAATGTGCATGAGAATAAGACGTTTTTGAATCGGAAGGTTTATTGCTGCGAATGTTATTTGCAGTATTTAGAGCAGAAGGGGTAGATATCTTATCATTGCGAGCCCTGAACAAAGCGAAGGGTGATGCAATCTTCTTGATCTAGAAGATTGCTTCGTCGTCGCTGAGCTCCTCCTCGCAATGACAGATCGGCAACATATCCAAAAATCACAAAGGGGTTGACAAAAACCCTTTTTTGGTTTATTATACAAACCCTGAGGAGGTGGCTGCTATGAAAAAGGTTTGTCAATTTTGTGGAGCAGAAGTGGTTGAAAGCCAGCAGAAGTGTATCATGTGCAAAACCTGGCTGGATGAAGATAATATTGTTTCAGATATTCCTCCGATTCATCCGAATCGGCGACCATCTGATATTCATGGAATGGATCGGGCAGCAAGGCTGACCGAAATTGATCCTTCGCGTTTTTTCCCAAGAAACTGAAAACAAACTGAAAACTGGAGAGAAAACATGCCTATCATTTGTCCATATTGCAGTTCGACTATTTCAAGAGGCGTGAAGTTTTGCGCAAATTGTGGTTGTGATGTTATTCCTGTTGAGACCACAGCCCTTGATGAGCAAGGCGATCACAATG
>JBDRLV010000073.1:0-2269 GCA_043812755.1 Patescibacteria group bacterium
AATTTTTTCTTGATGTATTTTGGTGTTTTTACCCCGAACCATCAGACTACCAACCCAATATCTTATCGATGATGACCAGATTTCTAACGGGGCATACGAATACGCTTATTATACCCGAAATTGGCCTAAAACAAAATCCCGACCAGGTGGTCGGATTGCTGTACTCGAGCCTGCCTTATTTAGTGTTTATACGCTCAACAATCGAATCGTAATCGACCTGATCAAAATCACTGGTATCGATCTTAATTAATGATCCTGGAAATTCAAGTGGTGCAAATATAACCACAAAATCATTTCCAGATTCCAGCTCATCTTTAGCTTTCTGAAGATATTGTTCATCCCCGTGCCCTGAGTGACGCTCGCCTGATTCTAAACGATCAATAAACCTTTGTAGCAGAATCTTGTTATCGGCAAAAAGATATACTTGAACGAAGTCCGCATTTACTTTTTGGCCAACATCAATCAGACGCTGCACTTGACGCTCATCAGTAAAATCGCTTTCCACAATGCAAGACTGGTCCTTTTGAAGCACGTCATCGAGATCTTTAAACAGATCATCGTAACTCTCTTCATTCAGTCTCCCAGTTTCACCCCGATCGAATCGTTTCTCCTTGTAGAAATCCAAAGCAAAAACCGGCCAGCCAAGCATTTCAAACAACTTGTTGGCCATGTTTGTCTTCCCTGTGCACCACGCACCTGATATTACAGCGAGCTTCATATTATCGTTTAGTCACCTCTTTCAATTCTCCAACTATCTTATCTTTTAATCCTTTTTTAATAATCAATTTCGCTATTGCAATACTTCGATCAATTTCTTTCTGTCTTTGTATAGCTTGATAATACTTATAACTATCGATTGCGTCAGCTGCTTTTACAATCAGTGCTTCATCTCCAACCTCAGCACATCGATCAACATATTCTTTTCGCCGTTCAACCACGTCTTTGATTTCACGATTCTTAGTATTTGCTTTAATTATCTTAAGTACTTTTTGTCCGAACTCTTCTTGAATTGTCTTCTCAGGGCAATCAGTCCACTCAATGACATCGTGGAGTAACCCACCAATGACAACATCATCTGCGTAATCATTATTGAACAGATACATACCTACTCGCAGAGAGTGCATGAGTTGTGGTTTTTCTCGCTCCCCGCTAATAGGAATATGATCACACAACATTTTAATTGCTTTTTCGAACTTAATTTGTAATTGTTGATTCCCTAGATTCATAACAATCCTTCTTTAATCATTTGAATTGATGATTTTCCTGTTTGGTTTTTAAAAACTACTTTGGTTCGCTCCTCAAAGAAATCTTTTATTCTTTCAACCTGTTTTGGTGAGGTGTTGTTTGGGATGTCACAAATTTCAAAAAATTCAATCCTGTCTGCCTCTTCATTGAGAGTAACCGAACCATCTACCACTTTACAACCGAACGAGAAGCAGACTTCATCTTTCTCCGGTTTATTTTATACTCCCGCCAATCTTGTTATCTCAACATCCAAACCTGTTTCTTCCTTAACTTCTCTAATC
Source organism: Patescibacteria group bacterium (assembly GCA_043812755.1). GTDB lineage: Bacteria > Patescibacteriota > Patescibacteriia > UBA9934 > GWF2-40-263 > JBDRLV01. The sequence continues at coordinate 1,527 of JBDRLV010000073.1, forward strand.
ACACATTCCCAAGGAGCCTCACCTTTTTCAATAGTGCCACCTGGAAGATTCCATAAATCGTAGTCTCTTCGATGACACAACAAAACCCGACCTTAGTCGTCGGATATAATCCCAAAAGCTCCGATTTTAAGTTTGTGCTTCATACCCCCAAATCCTACCACACCCAAACCTAAAACAAAATCCCGACCGGGTGGTCGGAATTTTTGTGATAGACAATCTATTTACGTTTGCGGAAACGGCTCCAAAGCTAGCAACTTCTCGGCCTCCTCAATGCTAAGAACATCTTTTTCTTTCAACACATTAATCAACTCTACAACCTTCTTGTCCTCTTTACGCATCAGAATCGTTAAATCACCCTTAAGATCAGCTAGTTTTTCATCCATGGAATCTAAAATTTCGTGCTTTTGCTTAGAGAGGTCCTGTTTTGTAGTCACATTCTCTTGCAAAAATTCCATGATCTCATTTGTAGTAACTTCGTCTGCCATACAAGGTCAGTATAGCCGACTAGCCTTAAAAACACAAACCTCCCAAGCCTAAAACAAAATCCCGACCGGATGGTCAGGATTTCAAGCCAAGAGATCAAAAATTAAACGTTCCACTTTCCTTTCTTGATCAACTCAAGCAAAATGGACATTTTTTCTTTTGAAAGATCTGAGAGTTTATTCATGTCCTTTTTTCCTGACTTGCTCTTAACCTGTTTACCTAAATCTTCATATTCCTGAGCAAGACGCCCTTCAAGTGCT
>JBDRLV010000074.1:0-8149 GCA_043812755.1 Patescibacteria group bacterium
TCAACAATCTCCTCTTGTATTGCCTGCTCAACCATTTCAATATCAAGTTTGTCACTATTCAATTGGCCATTTATTGCACTATTTGAATTTAGCTCCCATATAGAAAAATTCAAGAATGCAGCAAAAGTTACCCATAACAAATACGGAACAAACAACAATGTAGCTTTGCGGTCAATTTTTTCAAACAAAAACATAAGAGCAATGATCATTAACCACAACACAATTATAACCAAAAATGCTTTTCCAATATCATGCAACCCAAAAAACACAACAGACCACATTGCGTTCACAAACAAATGAATCAAAAACATTACAAAAACTATTCTGGAAAACTTATCTTTTTTCCATTTTTGCCACACAAGATACAGGGCGATTCCAATCATGATATATAAAATTGTCCATACTGGACCAAACACCCAATTTGGTGGATTAAAAACTGGTTTTTGCAAAGTAGCATACCAAGTATTGATATTGCCCGCGTTGGCAAATGAACCCACAACTCCTGCGCACAAACAGATAAATATTGATGCAACAAATTTGGGGATTTGAGTAATTTTCATACAAAGATAGTTTAGCATTGATTTATCCCCCTGTCATGCCGGCAACCCCCCTTAATCCCCCCTTGGGAAGGGGGGAGAACGAATACAAAAGGGCCGGGCTATTAAGCCCGGCCCACATATATCAAGTTTTATTGTGGTCGTTCAGTGAGTGCTACCTTTAATTCGATTTCTTCGCCCTTGTGATAAACCTTTAGAGTAATCTCATCGCCAACGCTCATCTTTCGAATCATTGAAGCAAGTTGTGTGTCTGCATCCAGCTTTTTACTATTTATCTCAAGAATAATATCATTTTCAACAAGTCCTGCTAGATCTGCTGGAGAACCTGGAATTACTGCTAAGTCCATTTGATTTTCACCTCGCAAAACAAGCGCACCATACTCATAGGGCAAACTGTTCTTTTGAGCAACCTCTGCGTTTATCTGCATGTAGCGCACGCCTAAATATGGACGTACAACTCTGCCATGTTCTTTAATCATTTCCACAACAGGTTTTACAGCGTTTGAAGGAAGAGCAAAACCAATATTTTCAGAACCCATTGCAACTGCAACATTCACTCCAACCACCTCACCTTTCATGTTGAGAAGTGGGCCACCTGAATTGCCAGGGTTAATTGCAGCATCAGTTTGAATAACATTCTCAAGTGCCTCGCTGAATCCAATCCCATTGCCTGCTGTGATTGATCGCGACAGCCCTGACACAATGCCAACTGAAACTGAGTTATTAAACTCAGCAAGTGCATTTCCAATTGCAATAACTCGCTCACCAAGACGCAGTTTATCAGAATCTCCAAACGCAAGATGTTCAAGGCCTGTTGCCTCAATTTTGATAAGAGCAATGTCTAAAACATCATCGCGCGCAATAACTAATGCATCATAACTTTCTCCTGAAAGTAAATAGACTTTATACTGTGCATCATCACTTAGAACAACATGGGCATTTGTGACAATATAACCATCAGCCGAGATAATAAATCCAGACCCACCACCGACTTCTTTCTGCTGAGTACCATTCTGACGATACCGAGGAATCTGAAATTGGAACGGACTGTTGCCCCCAAAAAAGTCCTTAAACGGATCTTCATAATACTGCTCCATCACTGGAACATCCTGAAAAATAGCAATCGACACTACAGCTGGATTTACTTGCTCTACAATGTCGCTAATATCAGGTGGTGTAAGAGGAATAACCTCAGATGCGTTATTTTCTTCCACAGGTTCAAGCTCTTGTTCCTGATCGTTAACAGCAATGGTGGCACCACCCACATTTTGCTCAGGTTGTAGATTCAACGACACCCCAAGTGGTTGATATGTAATTATTGCAAAAAGCGCCACAATCACAATCACTCCCCCTGCAACCCCTCCAATAATGCCACTTTTATAGTTTGTTAAATTATTTGGTTTATTGTTTGGTATATTTGCATTTAACATATGTTTAATAATTACTTGAGTCTTTATTTTATAAAATTCTGTAGATAAAGGAAAGTGTGGTTGTAAATTATCCTTGACATGGTGCTGAAAACATGATGTATTAATTATATAACTAATGACCCCTGACAACGACGGGGTCTTTTTTGTTTAACCGACAAACTTGTCCCACCTGAGCCAAATTTGTCGGAAGTATATGCAAACACCATTATCAGCCAACAAAAAACCTGGTACCCTCTTCAGAAAACTCATAAAAAAACTAGGGTGTTCATTCACACCAGAATTCACGCCACTGGAGACACTTTATGATTGGGAAGAAAAACGAACGCTTTTCAGACTTGAAAACTCAGGATTCATAATACTTGAATATATAAATTGTGTTCTGCACTTCAAACTCACGACCAAAGGCATAATCGAAAGCCTTCTTGTCACAATTTTTGAAACAAAAGAAAACCTCGCTGAAGAGCAATTGTGTTTTATTAGCTTTGACATTCCCATGGTCATAAACAGTGCGAGGAAAAAACTTCGACAATTTTTAAAAAAAGCAGGATTTAAACAAATTCATCAAAGCCTATGGGCCACAACTAAAAATATCATCCAAGAACTGGAAGCTATACTTGAAATGTTCAATTATGATGAATACATTCGTATATTTGTAGGAAAATGAAATCTTTGCACTACACAACATTGACAAAGCTATAATTTTCTGCTAATATCCACATCTGATCTTTTCAACAACGCATCTGAACAGGTGTGGCCCGACCCACGGGTTTTTCTCTGAACGGAGGGGAAATGACTGCCTAGCTACAAATCGGAAACTACTACGAGTACGAGCACAACGAACACGGATACACTGGATGGTACCGATGTGTGGGCGGACGTCTTGCAGACGGCCGCTGGCCACAGTGGCACAGTCAAACCGGCGCAACCAGATACTCTCACGTATAGGAGATCGCATGAGCGTACGAAACGCTACTAAAGAAGACATGGCCAAAAAAGTTGCCAAGGCACAAGTCGTACCAGCTCCAGGCAACTTCGTGAGCCCTGAAAAAGCAAAAGTCTTTGTCACCTTTGAAGGCGATGAGGATGAAAAACTCCTTTTTGAATTCTTTGATGACGAGCTGAGCTTTGCTGCTAATGAGTTTGTTGGCAAAACAGGTCAGCAATGTTTGGACCTGTTCCACAAAAAGGATGTTGCCTACCTACAATCTTAATCCGTGCAAATCTGACTATCAGAGGCGCGCGGTTTTTTAATTCAAAAATCCTGACTCATTAAGATCCATTAATTGACATTTTCTCAAATTTTGCATAGGATAATCTCACGCTCTTTTCAAGAACCTCACGGAGGAAGCAATGAAAGTCCTGCACGCTGGAACATCCGGATTTAGAGGGGTTGTAAACACTGAAATCACACCAGAACATGCATTGCGCATTGGTAAAATTTATACATCAATTGTTGCTGAAGGTATTAGCTGTCCACCACGCATGGCAATTGGTCACGACAACCGCGCTGGTGCGCAAATGCTTGCCCAAGCAGCTAGTGCAGGTGCACTAAGCATGGGCGCTCAGGTTCTGGTTGTTGGAAACATTACAACAGGGTTCTTTTCACACATCCTGACTTTGCAAAAATGTGATGGAGCAATCTTTATCACAGGCTCTCACATGCCTGCTAATCGTATTGGAATCATTCCACTAAATGCTGATGGAACATACTGCACACCTGAAGTAACAGATCTGATTACAACTTCATTTGCACGCAAAATTGCGCCAGAAGGTGTCCAGTTTTTAAATCTGCAAACAGCTTCGCAGATTACAGTTCGCGACCTCACAAACCCATACTTGAGCTTTTTGTTTGAAGCCTTGCCAACTCGCTTGGCACAGATTCAAAAAAATCTCGAACAGTTGACAGAGGGCGTCAACTTAAAAGTACTGGTTGATTGCGTCAATGGTCCTGCGAGTCTTGTTGCAAAAGAAGCTCTTGAGATAATGGGGTGCAAGGTAACCTTGCTACACAGGGAAATGAAACCTGTTCCTGACAGACCCAGCCAGTGCACTGCTGAAAATTGCACTAAAGCTTCGCAGATTGTACGCGAACAAGGGTTTGCGCTTGGAGTGTGTTTTGACACAGATGCTGATCGATCGCTTTTCATTGATGAAAATGGAAATGTGCTTGATGATGATGTTGTTGGAGCAATTTTTGCCAAAGCAACTCTTCAAGCTGGCGATGCGTGCGTCACGCCTGTGAACGCAGGCCCTTTGATCACGGAGATTTGCGAATCCCTTGGTGCATCAGTGCACCACTGCAGGATTGGCCAACCAAGCACAGGCAAAGCAATCAAAGAAGTTGATGCAGTATTTGCTTATGAAGCAGCTGCAGGTAAATTCTGCTGGCCACGCCAGATGATGTGGTATGACGGCGTTTACGCTGCCATGCGCATGGTAGAAATCATGGCGACAAGGCAGATGAAGCTCTCAGAGCTTGTAGCCGAGTTTCCAAAGTTCTATCGCGATGACCTCAAGGTTGAACTGCCAGAGGATATTGATCGCGAAGCGCTTGCAGTAAAAACATTTGGGTTTGCACGCGAGCGATATGCTGACAACATCACAGCTGAATTCACTATGGACGGCTTGCGCTTGAATCTAACAGATGGCGCAGTACTGATCATGCGCTTGAGCGGAACAGAACCGCTTGCGCGAGTCTCTGGAATCTCAAAAGATGAAGGCAGAGCATTCAAAGTCGCTACAGTTGGCCAAAGTATTTGGCAACGCGCTGCAACAGAAATCTAACACTCACCCTGCTAAAGCGGGGTTTTTTGTTTTTGTCCCCCTTCCCAAGGGGGACCACAGGGGGTTGCCGATAAAAAAACCGCAAGCATTACACTTGCGGTTCGCTGTCATTGCGAGGAACGCAGTGACGAAGCAATCTTCTTGAAATGAACGTTTACTTGATCCTGCCCTCGTCGTTGTTGTTGAAGATCCAGGCAACAATGTCGCCGATCTCAAAGTTCTCAGTGGTTGAGAAGGTTTGGGGCGTCATGGCAGCTGAACCCTGAGCATACACCTGAATCCGGCCACGCTTCATTTTCTCAAAGCGCTCCATCCAGGACTGCATGTTCTGCTCTCGCAGATCAACCCAGCCCTTTTTGACCCAGCTGTCGCGAGTTTGCACATCTGCCATTCCAAAAGCTGTTGTGTGACCCTTCTGCTCTGGGATGTTGATCTTGGGGCCACGCTGAATAGTAGTGCCATCTGGCATAAGCACTGGAACACCAATGCTTGTAGCCATACGCACAAGCGCACGACCATCATCGGTTTTGATGTAATCAATGATTCCATCAACAACCTCTTGTGCTGTGCGATTTCGTTCTGGATTCTTTTTGTCCTCGCCATCCTTCGCCTTCAAGATGGCATCAATGCTGAAACCAAACGTATGACAGATCAGGCGTGCCTCAAACAGTAGCTTGGTAAGCTCAGGCGGCCCCAAAATACCAAGAGCCACACTGTGATCCTTGACCTTTGCTTCCATTTGAGCAAGGTCCTGAAGAGCCATTTGACGCACAGACCCACCACGATAGGTTGGGCCCTGAATTGCGCCATCAAGCGCTGCAATCACATCATGACCAGAGTTGGAGCCACGCAGCTCAAGCACAACAGCGTGCGCAACTTCCTCGGCTGTGATCATCTCCATCTGCCCTGGAGCAGTGATTGCTGCAAACTCATCGCGAGCAAAATCACCGTTTTCACCAGTGCACACCACTGTTGTGTGCATTTTGCCCAGATCAACGAAAGCATCCTCTGCGCAACGCGTCTCAAGTACAGTATCACCAGGAGCAACAACTTGCTCTTGGGGCTCGAATTCATGAAACTCTTTGCCACCGCGTGCAGGCGTTTTACGCTCCACAGCCTTGTAGCCAATCATGGCAGCAGGCTTGACCTCTTTGACAATCGGACCGCCTGGAGTTCTTGCCATCAGCAAGAGCAAACCAGTCTGGCCCAAGGCTACAGCATTCTTGCTCATGAGCACCTGAGAAGGCTTGGCCTCACCATGTGTATAGGGGATGTTGAGCCCCATTCCGCCTGTGCCCATTGTGCCGACCTTGATGAGGAACCTAGTGCCAACCTCACGCGTTGCTGTGTGAACAAACGCAACATGGCGCGTAAGCTGAGGCATTGACAGGCTCATCAGAAGCATCTCAACATCCTGGACAAGCCCTTTTGCTTTGGGCTCATCATCCTCACTGCCTTGAGCAGCTTCTTTCATCTGCTCAATGACAGTATCCATCTGATCCATGACTTTGAGTGCGCCTTGTGCAACATTCTGGTAACTGATACCAGTTGCAGTGTTCACGCAGTCAATCACAGCATCTGGCCTGTGACGCTTGATCAGCTGAACCAAGAAGTTACCCTCATAGGCAGTGGCAAAATCACCATAAGTTGCATCAAGCACTGCCTTGCGGTGCTTGGGCGAATTACCGATTTCCCAAGGCTTCACATTTGCAATCTCAGTGGGAACAAAGATGTTACCCCACTCGGCAATGAACTGAGTGCTGCTAAATTCCCGCTCAAGCCTTCCTGCAGCATCACGGGCATCACCGCGAAAAAGCGATGCTACCACGATCTTTTGTGGATGAAGCTCATCAGCAATCTGGCGACAAACTTGAAAACCCACGAGACCTGCTCCACCTAAAACCAGGACTGTGTCAAATGACTGTGCACTGTTCTTTATTTTTGACATCTCAACCTCCAAAATTGGTAGAAAAACAAGTGCACATCATATGCACCTGCGCCTCAAATAAAAAGAGCCATAGTTAGGACCTCCGCCGCAAGTCTACCATTTTGTAAAAAAACAGTCAATCAAACCAATTGGGATAAACTATTGACTTTTTACACATTTTCTGATTAAATAGCTTAGCTACGGTAGTCGTAGCATGGGTTTTCACGCCCAACAACCATAAGACTCCTTACCTAATCCTTATAGCAAACTGTGACCACAATAGTGGTCTAGGGGAGCTTTGGAAAAGAGCGGAGCAGGAGAGAACCATGACAACCGAGAGAGACAAGGCACTTCGACGATACGCATGGCTGGCACAGGAGGTGTTGCGAAATAATATGTTCGGCCTGCGGGATGAGCAGATACTACGTCTAGCAACAAACCCTGATGTCTGCATACCGCCTCAGATGGTCGGTTTCATGCGCGAGGAGCATCTCGAAGATCCAACGAGTCGTGACTTTCTGCGAACCGACAAGGGTAACCTTGCCTTCATGCTGCGAGAGGATGGAGGTACAAGCTACTTCTTCCGCATGGATGGCCAAAACGGAAATCTCGCTGACCGTGAGGTTCCGGTACCAGACGACGCAGAACACGAACTGCTTGGTGTGGTGGGTCATAAGGATCTATGGCTTCTGCGCCCAGAGCATAAAGCTCACGCGTGTAAGCTGTGGCTGGGCGACAACCTGATAGCCGAGAAGCCCTGCATCAACAATGTGACTGTGCTTCCCGATGGCAAGATCATCTTCACCTTCACCGAGGGTGGCGACCTTGCGCGCTACACTTGCGCGTGGGATCCCCGAGGCAAAAGCATCCATGGTGGCAGCACAGAGGTCACGCGAACTGATCATCTGCGCGGAACAGTGAAATTCGTCACATCGCTCGACGGGACGCTCCGAACGATTCACGGCTCCGGTGTATACCGTTCGATCAGCCCTTTCCCAATAAGTTGGGAAGCGTGCGGTGGCGTCGTGGATCTCACGTACAGTGAGGATCGGCAAGTAGAGTTTCTCGTCGTTGACGAGGATAATACGGTCAGATTGTACCGTTTCGTGCAAGGGAACATCAGAGCGAAACATATGACCATCGGCGCTGTTCCCTATGTGTCGTCATGCCTACAATTCCCGGACAAAAACATCTGGGCGTACGTAGGCCAAGCGCCCAACAACCAACTCTGCTGGGTCGTGAATGGTGAACCACACCCCACCTTCCGTTGGGTTAGCGAGCCCTTCGAGCATCCCGAGTACGGCTGGTGCTACTGGGGCATCGTCGGTGAATGCCTCGTAACCATGCGCTTCTAGCGCTACTACGCGTCCGCTTCCGAGAACAAAACCGCCCCTGAGGGCGATGTATGTTTTCGGGGGCGGATTTTTATTTTTTAAATCAAAAAAACCCCA
>JBDRLV010000075.1:0-5309 GCA_043812755.1 Patescibacteria group bacterium
ACTGGCTTACCTGTTTTTTTGTTCCAAAGGATTGTAGTCTCGCGCTGATTAGTAATTCCGAATGAATGGATTTGATCTGGCTTGAGCCCGCTCTCTTTTACAGCCTGGCGAATAAGCTCCTTGCTTTTTCCCACAATCTCAAATGGATCCTGCTCAACCCAACCATTGTTTGGTGTTGTTCTGCCAAGCTTTTGCTCTGCTTTTGATATTGGCTTTAAATCTTGGTCAAATACAAAAACCTTTATGCTTGATGTTCCGATATCTAGGACTAAGTAGTTTTTTTTGTTTTCTGGCATATTCTTCGATCCCTCCCCTTACTAAGGGGAGGTTAAGGAGGGGTCTAAACGAATTGTATCGATGACTCCCTCGATATTTGTCATAATGTCATTATTTGTAAACCTGATGACCTTAATTCCTCTTTGTCTTAAAAACTTATCTCGCTTTGCATCGTGTGCTTGTCCAACTGGATCATAGTGGCTGTCGCCGTCTATCTCGATTGCCAGACGAGCCTTAGTACAATAGAAATCCAGTACGTACTTACCAACCCCAAACTGTCTTCGAAACTTTTTACCATTTACCTGTTTGCCTCTTATACAGTTCCATAACCGACGCTCAGGTTCTGGCATGTCGTTTCTTAGTTTACGACGAAACTGAGTTTGGTCCTGCTTATTATATAAGTACTTTCCCATAGACCCCCCTTTAATCCCCCCTTAGTAAGGGAGGACAACGGATTCCTGACTAATTCCCTTCCACCAACTTCCCAAACTCCTTTCTCAAGTTCTTTCCTTTAATAAATACACTCTCAATCGCCAGCAACATAGGAAAATCTTTCTTTTTGTTTCTAATTATTTTTAATACTGGTTTGATTGATTTACAGCCATCGCGATTCATTTCACACTTTCCAGTCCGTGCCAAAGTCTCCCCTATTGTATGATGCCCTGAATAACTACTTAAACCTGTTGCAAGAAAATCTCCCAAACCAGCTGAAGTAAAAATTGTGTCTTTGTTTGCTTTAAAAATTACTAGCAAACGAGCAATTTCATCTGAAGCACGCGCTATATACCAACCTTTTAAGTTGTCAGGCCAACGCATTCCCTCAACAGCCCCAAGACCCATTGCATAAATGTTTTTAAATACTCCACATAGAGCCACACCATGCATATCAGCGCAATGTTCAATCTTAATGCAACTTAGCCTGAATAACCCCTCAAGAGCGCTCACAGCGCGTTTTGATGAGGTTCCTGCGCATGCTACACCGCCTTTTGATGGGATAAGTTCCTCAGCAAGCATTGGACCTCCAAAAATCGCAAACGCCTGACCTTTTGGCAAAAGCTTGCTGATTATCTGATCTGTCGAAAGAAGTGATTTGTCCTCAATTCCTTTTGCCAAAGACACAATTATGGTTTTGCGTTTCAGATGAGCAAGCACCCCTGTAATTGCAGGTCGCACAGCAAAAGTTGGTACACATAAAAATAAAAAATCTGCTTTTGGCACGATTTTGTCTAAATCTTTTTGTGCTCGCACTTTGCCAGGCACAGCATCCCAAAAATCCACATTGTGACCTGCGCGTTTTAAACACTTACCTATTGCAGCGCCGATTTCCCCAGCGCCTAAAATTACGACATTTTTGCCCATAAAATTAAAAATTTGAAAGTTATCAACACCACTAGGATACCATATTTAAGACAATAAAAAAACGCCTTTTGGAGAAGGCGTGTTAGAACTTTGACACTGAGTCAACATACTCGGACAGAAAGTCTCCGAGCTTGAGGCTACTGGCTTTTGCACGATCGCGATTGGCATCATGACTATGTTCTTCAAGCCAATCATTTGTGATATATGCTAGCGCAGCTACTTTGACCCCATCGTCTTTGTAAAGAGCTGAGGTCGCACATTCTGGCACAATACTCATGCCAACTACATGTGCGCCATCGCGCCGGAAATTTTCTTTGTCACGAGCTCTGCCCTCAAAGTGAGGACCGCGTTGCATGGCGTATGTCCCGTACTTAATTCGCAAACCAGGAACACTAGTACTTCTGGCTTCATTTGCCATCCTTTGGTCAAGCGCATCCTCTGGAGTGCAGAACTCCCCTGCCCAAAGCGGAAGTATGAGACCAGCAGATGTTACAAAGTCACGGATGACCACAACATCCCCAACCTCAATTGGCCACACAATCGTGCCAGCGGCACAAGTCAAAATTAGATTTCGAACTCCCATCTGAAAGAGCATTTCAATTTGCAAACGCACCAAAGGCATAACCAATTGAGGCTCACTTGGTGATTCATTCACATGAATCCTGCCCTTGAGAAAAAGAACTCTGTTATCAGATTGACCAACATGGCCACAAATCAGCATGCGGTCATGACCAGCAATAGCAGTCAAAGACCCATTGCTCAGACTTTCAAACCCAAGTATGTTCTCAAGGTCAATCTGCCTTGAATCCTCAATTTGAATTGCCTCTGCCCAACCTGTTCCAAGAACAACTGCGGTTTTGATTTCACCTGCAGCAATACTGAGTCGCCCCCCGACGAAATCAGCAGCTTCTAGGGCTTTTGCTTCAAGATCCTTATTTCTGTACATCGCACGTCTCCTTTTTCAAAACTGTTTGCTTGCAAAATTTATCGCAAATGAAGAAATCTGTCAACAAAAAAGCGCCTAAGCGCTTATAACGATTATTGACTGCCTGCATTTTGCGCAAACAGTCGCTTTGTTAAAAAGAACAAGAAATTGCTGTTGGATTTCTTGAGTCAGGGCTGTATGTGTCAAGCCTTTTTTCACCAGACTTAACAGTTCCATAACTATTGAGCCTGCACCAGCCATTCTCTGCAATCAAACCAATGACAAAACGATTCTCAAGTCTCTGACCACACAGCACCATCTCTTCAAACCCCAACATTTGTTTCCAATCAGTTGGCAATGAAAAGCGCCAGTATTTATCACGGCCACTACCAATTCCATGAAAATTGACAATAGGACTCCCAACCAATCCTTCTTGGAAACTCATCAGATTAATTCTGAAAGGCCTAACATTTTGTTCATAACCACCAGATTCATTTTGCTCTTTTGATATAGACCAATCAACAAGAATGATTCTCCACAAGTCTGTTGCTTTGGAAGGAAACCCACTTCCTTTATCATTGCTGTCTGAACACACATCGTATACAGAAAACTGCCTTGAACCAGCCTGCGCACTGAAAGAAAAACTCAAGACATATAAAAAAACAAAGGTTCGCAAATTCCCTCCTTTCCCTGCACCAAAACAGTAGAGTAAACACGTGCTTTTGTCAATTGTTTCATTGACTCCCAGTCTTTATGGACGTTCAGACAAGACTTGGAGCAACTTACAGTCCTTAGGCTGTTTCTTGTTCTTGTGGAAAACTGGTTCTGCGTAGATCCCCACGTTCTCCAAGTACTTGTCGCAAAGCTGTTATTTCATCTCTTGTGGCTTTAATCATATTCTGTCGTTGTGGGCCTGATATATGAGAACCTGCCTCTAAAATCACCTGCTTTTTCCTTAACAAATCAAGCAATAGATACGATGGAATTTTATCAAATCTTGATTTCCACTTTGAAACCTCATCTTGAGGAGTAAATTGTTCTGGCCTTTTTTTTGACATACATATCCTGTATTTAACTAATATTATTTTAGCTTATTCCCTGAATAAATCAAACACTATACAAATTGAGGTCAGTTCTTACATAAACGTAGGCTAAAGCCTGCGACTGCTGATCAAATCAACAAACAGTAAATTTTCTTTATCCGTGTCCTGAATAGCACAGATTTTAAGATGAGGAATAAAAAAGCTGCAAGTTCTGCAGCTTAATGTCAAAACCTATTTGGATCCGACACGATAGCGAAGTTTGTTCAAGAGTTCGTATGTGCGAGAACTCTCCCGCGCAATGATAACCACAGCGAACTTATGCGGGAGAAGCCCTGTCATCAAAGGAAGCATGAGCTCATCGCCTGAAAGATCCATTGAGGAAAGGATCCGAATCAAGTCCTCAAACGTTTCTACAGCCCCTGAGGCAGGCCAAAGGTTACACATGAGCACAGCCCAAGAGCCACCAAAACGCTCTTCCACTTGGCGCAAGACTCTCCATGGATAAAACGAAGCATTAATGCGAGGATTAGGGTCCACACAACGCCAATCAACTTTGTTCGTACTATTTCGACTGCGAATGCCAATTGAATCAAGGCCCAGCACGCCATTGTATCCATCTTGTTGCCAAGAGCGGAAAAATGGCAGAGCTTTGCACTTGAGCTCTTGACGATCGCGCGCAGTCAGACTCGGCACCATATCGTTGCTCACAACCAAGTTGCCAGCATGATGCATGCCATCCAAAATAATCTGCTCATTTAAATACATTGCCTCAATACCATGAGCAGAAAATACTCCCTGTACGGATGCATCAATAATATCCGAATACCCAGCCTCTGCAAGCATTGGGCTACCAGAATATTTTTGTGCGTATGCATGCGCCTCTTCAGCGCTTCTCACAAATTCTGTGCCTTCACCAGACGCCCATGCAGATTGCTTAAACACTACCATGTCAGGCATTGCAATAGTCGTGTTTGTACGAATAAGTTTGCTAAAAGCAATTTCTGCTTCTTGTGGGGTTACGCAAATCCGCGATGGAACAACAGTGTGTTGGATTCCAAGCTCCACTGCGCGCTCATGCAAATTTGCTTTTGATGCAATCTGGCGAGTCAACTCTGCTGAGGCTCCCCAAACGCATCCAGACACGCCAAGCTCTTTTGCAACTGCCTCCTCAGTGTCGCCAACAAAGAAAAACTGAACAGGCATGTGATGCTCATGTTGCATACGCAGAATCTTATCTGCCTGATGTGCAGAACTTGCACTTGCGTACACATCTTCAAACGCGCGCACCTCTTGTGCACCAAGCCTGTGCCTGCGCCAATAAGCATGTTCATCCATGATTGTATTGGTTGCATTCACAAGCACAAGTGGATAGTCCAGTGCAATTCCTCGCCCAGAATACGGGCTTACATCAAGACCTTTGAGGAATCCAAAAGCGCTATCAAGGCAAAATACTCCTACAGTTTTTATCACACGACCTCCTATCTTTAAAACCCAAAAGGTTTGTTTTCAAGGAACAAATAACCTTTTCAGAAAGGTTCATCAAAGCGCTAATACAACGCTTTTGTGAACTTTTCCGAATAAAAAACACCGCCCATTTTACTATGGCGGTATCTATCTGCTTGGATTATTTAATCACAACTTAAAATACCGCCTTTTGAAGAAGGAGGTTAAGAAGCAAATTGTGATTAATAAATGTCATATCTGGA
>JBDRLV010000076.1:0-9991 GCA_043812755.1 Patescibacteria group bacterium
CACAAACTTGCCATCTTTGCGCACAAGCACATCATCAAACCAGACCTCGCCACCACCGTTTTCTGGGTCTTGGCGCAGAACCAAATCCCAATGAATTTTGGATCGATTGCCATTGTCAGCCATGCCCTCATAGGCATTGCCTGGTGTGAAGTGTATTGAGCCTGCGATCTTTTCATCAAACAGAGTGTCGAGCATTGGTTGCGTCACAAACAAATTGACGCCAATCGCGAACTCTCCAATGAATCGCGCGCCTTCATCTCGATCAAGAATCTCATTGAGAAGAACCTCACTGCCAACCTCGCAGGTGGCTTTCACAATTCGACCACTCTCAAACACGAAGGTGATCCCATCGTAAACCTTGCCCTCAAACAAGGTTGGTGTGTTGTACTTGATCCCACCATTGACTGAGTCACGCACAGGGGCAGTGAAAACCTCGCCGTCTGGGATGTTCATCTTTCCATCACATTTGACAACAGGAATGTCTTTGATGGAAAAAGTGATATCTGTTCCTGGTGCAACGATGTGCACCTTGTCGGTTTTGGACATCAACGCCACAAGCGGATCCATGGCCAAAGACATGGCCTCGTAATCAGCGCAACATGCGTCAAAAAAGAACTGTTCAAAAACGCGCGTTGGCATCTGGGCTGATTGAGCAAAGTTGAAGCTTGGCCAGCGCAGAAGAACCCAGCGAGTCTTTGGAACACGAACGTCAAGATGCACTTTCTTCATGATATGCTCAGAAGCCAGTGCTTTGACATCTGCAGGCACATCAGCAAGCTCAAAAGGATTTTCATTCCCGCGAATCCCAATCCAGCAGTCCATTTGCTCCATGCGAGCTTTTTGGAAATCCCCTTCAAGAGCAAGTTCTGTTTCGGTTGCGCCATGCAGATTTGCGCGCTTCACCATTTCATCATGCAAAAGGTAAAATGGAATTCCTCCTGCCTTGCGAATCTCAGCCATGAGTACTTCCACCATTGGAAATGTTCTCACTCCGATTGCCTCAATGAGAACCTTGTCTCCTGGTTGAACTCTGGTTGAATACCCAACAAGTACTTTTGCCAAAGCCTGAAGCCTGTCCATTGAACCCTTCCTTTCCTGAGATTAAAAAACATCAAACGCTCTAGTGCCTGCTTGTTTTACAACAATTCTCATTTATAGTCAACTGAATCAAAGCAACCAAAAAACACCCAGTCACTTGGGTGTTTTGACTACTTTTCTAAAATCTCCTGCACTCGCCCTATCTCACCTGTGTCTAAACGCACCTTAATCCCGCGCGGATGAATCGAAGCATTGGTTAAGAGATCCTGCACAAACCCTTGAGTGAGCTTCCCTGTTGGCTGATCCTGCTTTTGCACAATTGCAACATACAGCCCAGGTTTTATATTTGATCTTTTAGTGTGTGGCATACTTTGAATAATATATCATGCATTTAAAAAACAAAAAACCACTAAGGCAAAGCAAATAGCATTGACCACTTGAATATCACATGTTATTCTCAGCTTGGAGGTGAGCTTATGATCTTTAAAAAACTGCTGAGATTTCTTTCAAAACCGCTTGTGCTGATTGCGCTGGCAATTGCCTGCTTTGTTGGAACATGGTTTCTTTGGAAAACAACTGGGCTTGTGTATGCAATATGCTCTGGGGCAGGTGGGGTCATATTGCTCATCATTGCACTTGAGGTTGTGAATACAAGACTGCGCAATCAAACTGGTTCAAAAAAACCAGGAGAAAGCGAATATATATTTGGCTACAAAGGCAGTCCACCAGAATTTGATCCACACAACTATTAACCTGCTTCACTCTTGTTGGATTGACAATAAAGCTGGTTTAAAAAAATTCGATAGACCCGCTGTAAACACAAGGAGGAAACATGGCAACAAAAGCAGCTCCACCCTGGGTACACAAGGCAAGAAAAAAAAGAAAGATGCTCAAGCGCGAGCTCAAAAAAGCATGTAGCAGACGCAAACGCAGAAAACTCAAGCTCAAGCGCCGCAAGCTCAAGCGCAAAATCAAGCGCACTGGATACTTGGTCAAAGCGCCTTGTTGATCACATGCCACTCACCCGAACCTTCTCGGGCCACACCCTATAGTAAACTAATGCAACAGCATGCGTTCTCCTACAGGGTTTTTTGTTTGAACAAACAAAAAACCCTGCACACTGCAGGGCTTATTTTTATACTGCGACATCTTGTTCTTGATCTTCTTCAAGTGCTTGTTCGAGCAAAATATCAATAGCAGTAAGTGGCATTGTTTCTGCTCGCATACGATGTGTGCCTAATTCATCTGTGACAGGCCCGACTTTCTTTTTATTTTCTGCAAGCTTTTTCTCAAAATCAGCTCGGATAATCCCGACTATCTCTGTCCTCGTTCTCTTTGAAACATCTTTGTGAAGTTCCTTTTTTATTTTTTTTCTCAATTTTTGAAAATCCTGAGTAAGCTCAATCATTATTCTGGCTGACTCAACAACCTCAGGTGAAGTCCTTTCTTCGAGTAATCTAATTTCCTCCCTAATCTCTGCCAATTTTGGCAGACGCCCTTCAGATCTAGCTTTATTTGTTTCTCGATTGCGCTTATTTGCTTCACTTTGAGCATTAGCAAATGCCTTATTTCTTGATTTATCATCGGCAACCTGCTCAGGTGTAAAATTTTCTCTCATATTATTTATAGATTAATTCACATTAAGATTAGCAAACCTGCTACTATCTGGCAACATAAGCACAAATTCATTTTAACAGTGCTCAAGTCATCGTTGAGAATCAACTAGCTCGTGATAAAGCTCTGGCGCATGTTGCTCTATCAAATCTGCCAGTTGCCTCTTTATTACCATCTCTTTTTCTGCATGGTCTTTTGATAATCTAAAGCTAATAATTCTCGATGCTGGGTCATCTTTATATAAATCTATATCTGCAAGCTTATCTTCTTTTCCAAATGCTGCAATTGCTGTTTCCGGATACCCCATTAATCGCCCATACTCTGTGTGATCCTTATTTGCTTCAAAGCCAATAAGACGCTTTGCTATGTCTATCTCTTTTGCAACAGCATAACTTGCAGTGATCTTTAATCCGTCTTTGATTTGCTGTGGTAAACAAACCAACCCAGCCTTCTCAAGAACTTGCTGAACTTTCTCTGCGCTATCATTCCATTTGTGTACACTCACCTCTGTCGCGGGTATTGCTCCAAGGGCTACTAGTAATATATCCACCCTTGTTAAAGCACCCAGATTTAGCTT
The DNA here is from genome assembly GCA_043812755.1 of Patescibacteria group bacterium. Classification (GTDB taxonomy): domain Bacteria; phylum Patescibacteriota; class Patescibacteriia; order UBA9934; family GWF2-40-263; genus JBDRLV01. The sequence goes on from JBDRLV010000076.1 coordinate 3,230, forward strand.
GGCAATTTCTTTTATTGCCTCCTTTTGCTCTGAAGTGACTGTATCTTGAATCTCTTGATTTGGTATTTCTTTGTGTGTTTGCTCTTTCATACTGTTTAACCATATCACAAAAATGACCCTGTCACCAAATAAAAGCCAGACTTAATAATATACACAACCTAAAGTTGACACATGCTTTGTGCGTGTTAGGCTAGATGGGTTAATGAGTAAATATTTCTTATGCAAGATATACAATCAAATTCAGTTCAACCACAAAAAAACCATTCCACTAATTCAACCAAATCAGCTATCCAAATTATCCTTGGCATCCTAGTTGTTTGTATTATTGTTGTTGGTGGATATTTTCTTTACACAAAAAACTCTGCGCAACCTGAAACGACATTAGACATTCTAGATGTTGGTGTGCCTGAAATGGCCATGACTCAACATAATGATAGTGATACAATCGCAACAGTAAATGGAGTTCAAATCTCATTTGGAGAATTAAAAGGAAGACTTGCTTTACAATTGCGTTTACAAGGAATAACCGGCGAGCAATCTATTACACAAGAAGAGGCGCAAGTTGTTCTAGAGGGCTTGATTGATGAAGAGCTGATTTTTCAAGAAGCGAAAAACCAAGGATTTGCACCAACACAAGAACAAATTCAAACAGAACTTGATACAATAAAGACTCAATACGCAACACCAGCTGAGTTTGAAAGCGCGCTTGAAAGTAATAACACAACTGAGCAAGCACTGCTTACAACCTTAGAAAGACAGCTCACATTCAACAGGTTTGTTGAAGAATTCAAAAAAGTAAATGATTTTTCTGTTACTGATGAGGAAGTACAAATAGTGTATGATCAAGTTGCAAGCACTCAAGAAGATCTTCCTGCGCTTGAAGATGTGAAGCCTCAAGTAATAGCTCAAATTGAACAAGAAAAAATCATGCAAGCTATTAAAATATATACACAAAATCTTCGTGCAGAAGTTGATGTGCAGACAATGCTTTAAAACAACCACAAACACCCGAGCAAAAGCTCGGGTGTTTTCTATTTAACTAGCCCCCCAGTGTCATCCTGAGGAGGCCAGCTCAGCTGGCCGACGTAAGGATCCCATTGCCTCAAACCACACCCCCCATTGTCATTGCGAGGAGGGGCAGAGCGACGACGACCTGTCCTTCTGTAGCTCCAAAGGAGCGAAGGAGGAAGCAATCTTCTTACCCGCCCACACAAACCAAAGTCCGGTCGGACATGTCGGGTCGAATGCCCCGATGACCGGACACCCCCCTTGTCATTCTGAGGAGGCCGAAGGCCGACGAAGAATCCCATTGGTCGCTGGGATCCTTCGCCTACGGCTCAGGATGACAACTACCTATTTGTCATCCTGAGGAGGCCAGCTCAGCTAGCCGACGAAGGACCCCATTGCCTCAACCCAAAAACCCCGCCATAATGATGGGGTTTTGGAATTTTCATCTCTAAACCTTAGTCCTTTACCTTTAATCATTTATGCGCTATCTTTTAAATAGAAGTCTAAGGGAGGACTCCATGAAAAAAAGGCTTTCTTGCTCTTTAACACTCTTCACCACAATGGTGATTTCAACTGTTGCAAGTGCTGATCTTGGCTGGTTGCGTGATGTGAACAGTATTGCACGACAGCCCAAACAAGACGACACAAGCGCTGGAATGATCTGCGGCATTTTGCTGATCTTGCTCATGCTTGGTTTCCTGATTGATTTCTCTTTCAAAGCCTATGATGCCATAGGGAGAGCAATCAAAAACAAAAACACGGCATAGCATAATCTTCATGGCTCTCTTTAGCCTCTTTCTCTCGAGACCTCTACTGGGTCTCTTTTTTGTTGAAACCAAAAACCCCAACGAGAAGAGTTGACAATTAACAGAATATATGGAAAACTTTGCGCGAGGAGGTGCACATGGCTGGAAAATTTCTAAGCCCGCAAGAAGCAGAACGACTGATGGGTCTGGCAGCATTAGGAACCCCGCCACACAAAATCATTGCTGATCTGAAAACAGAAATCGCTGGTGCTACACGCGTGCTTGAACTACGTGCCTCCACAGGAACCAAGCCAACCACGAGCCAGATCAATGAGATCGTGCAGATGAAAAAAGACCTGGATTCATTGTATGGCATGTGGGTCAAAGGTCAACTAAAATAGGAGTCATGATGTACAGCCCCATAGAATCCGCTGAGTGCCAATGTGACTGTCACAAACCAGGGCTTTTGAAAAAAGAACATGTCACACCATGCTGTCAAAGATGTCACAGGTGTGGACGCAACATCAAACCAAGACATATTCATATTCAATCCGGTGTCTGCAATGCATGCATTGCAAAAGCAAATAAGTGAGGACATGGATCTCGCAATAGTGATCTTTAATAGAAACCAGTTTTCTCACCCGCGCACATGGCGGGTTTTTATTTTCTCAATCAAAAACCCTTTCCATATACAGAGGTCACTGTGTTCTCATGTATTAACGTGTTAACACATTGTAATTGAAAGAGAAAATCTTTAAATCAAAACTCCCAGTAGTAGGATTTTGAAATTTTCAAATCATGACCCTTTTGCAAAATAAAAATCGCGACTAGAATCGCGATAGATAGAATGAACTTATTTTTCTCTATTTGCAAAAAGCATCGCAAGTATGTGCTCAAGCACTGTCTTTGCAACAGGCAAACTAATTTCTGTTTGTAAATAACCAGTCATGTCTGATTTAAACTCTGCCCCCTCAAGTGTTTTGCCAATCAAAGGAAGAACCCTTTCTCTTAGTCTCTTATAAAATTTTGCACAAAACTGACGTTCTGGCTCATCGGAAAAATCAGTTGTCAAAGAAAAGGCATCAATTTCTATTGCCCCACTTTGAAAAACCACTGACACAGAAATTGATTTTGGTTCACTCAACAGACCAAGTGAGCAAAAGCCACTGCCAGTATAATAGGCTGAAATTTGAAACTTGCCACCACTTTGCAGTTCAAAATATGAATGACACAAACCCTTACCGCTTGTATGAGCACGCCATTCATTTGTCATGCGGTGTGCATTCTTGCCTAATGCCTCAATGCAAAACTCTCTCCATTCACGCGTTTTTTGGGATTTAACATCAGCTTCCATTGTGCACCTCCTAAAAGAACATGAATAGAACTTAGCACACTTTTTAATTTTATCAAACAAAAACCACACCCCCCCATTGTCATTGCGAGGCTCTGCAAAGCAGAGCCAACCCGTCCTTCCGAAGTTCCTCAAGGAGTGAAGAAGGAAGCAATCTTCTCATTCATCAAACAAAAAACCGCCCAAAAGCGGTTAAGAAAGAAGAACAAATCGTAGCCATGTACGAATCACATTGAAAGCATTAACGCGATGCATCACCCACACAAGAGAGTGGCTCTCTGATTCATAATACGCATTTTTGGCTGACAGGTCAGAGCAATCGTCCTGAAGCACTGGGACAAATATTTTATCAAACTCTTCCCAGGAACCATCATACTTCAACAACATGTCCCTATATGGAAGAATGTTAAGGATAAGTTGATGTCTTTTCTTGCCCTTACCTGTGCACATGCTCATGACAAACTTGATGCGCCTAGCTTCATTTGTCAAATGAACTATACCTTGCGGAGTTGCGTAGTAAACAGCGGTACCAAGACGCGGACCGTACTTATCTTGTTTTCTCCACAGCGATGACACACGAATGAGTTTATCAAAGCCTGGTCCTTCAACTATTTTCACAGTTACAGATGGTGGCTCGCCAGCCTCTTCAATAATGCTCTTCAAAAAGCTCATTACAATACTTTGCAAAAAGCTCATCCAGTCTTTCATGAACACCTCCTCGCGCAAGTCTTATCATTATTATTACATCCTGTCAACCCACCCTACCCCTGTCATTGCGAGCCCTGCCAAAGGCGGGGCAAAGCAATCTTCTGTCCCTTTACACAACTGATTTATTGCGCTAATCTTAAATTGCCAAAGGAGGTGTAAAATGGCAAAAGCAGGAGGAGCTATTGTTGGAGGAGCAATCGGGGCTGCAGTAGGTGGACCCCTTGGAGCAGTGATTGGTGCTGTTGTTGGCGCCGCACTTGGCAGTGACAGTAGTACATCAAGCCCGCAGGAGGCACGCAGAACTGGAAAGGGCAAGGTGTACAGTTCTGGTGCTCCTGGCGAATACATGACCAAAGGCAAAGATGGCAACTGGTACGGTCACGGCCCTTGCAGTAGATAAGTTCTTTATTTCATATGAGTCTTACCGGTCAATATAAGACCGGTTTTTTTGTTAATAAAAACAGGGCACTGGTTTATACAACCAATACCCCAAAGACAGGACACACTTTTATCCTCATGTTCTCTCTCCTTGCGATCAGGACGCCGCAAGCTGTTGGGTAGCACTTGCCGTCTGAGCGTACGACGTAGCCTGCTGGGGCATTCGCCGAACTCGACTTGGACGAAGAGGTCGACTTGGACAAAAAACCAACACCAGCACAATCAAATGGAAAACCGACAGCCGCACCGATTGGTCCTTCCACAGTAGCACTGACTAATGCACCAACAATTGCGCTCGCTTTTTTTCTTTCCTTTTGCATGATTTTCTCCTTGTCTGGAAAAAGTCAATTTCATCGTATGTTAATCAACAACAACAGTCAGTTGACGGTTGTGCAAAAAACACAGAAGAAAGAACAGAATCAGTTAATACTGGCAACACAACAACTTCCTGATCTTGGTTCATTTGTGCAACAGCATGCGCCATTGTAACTGCTGACACAACTCCAAAAGGCAGTTCCAACAACAATGACATTTCATCAAAAGCACCAAACGCTTGACCAATATCACTACATTGATATGACAGGATATCAAGGCTTGGATATTGAGCACACACAAAATCAAACAATTGTTTGTCAGGCTCATGGTTTACATACAAACCAACAGGAACGACTTTGTGATTTTTGCCAGCCAACTTTTGAACAAAGCTACATGCTGCAAAAAATAGACCACCTGTTCCAAAAGGTGCTAATACAACAACAGGCCTTTTAGCTGGATCAAAAGGAAGCATACTAAGCAGAGGATCAAAAACAGTTTCAGTGTAAACTCTGCCACACTCCACAATATCAAACTGATCTAAATAGAGTGCTCCTTTAGTTTCATTTGCATAAGCACGCGCCACAGGTTCAACTTCGCTCTTGAGCTTTACACCCTCACACACAACTGTTTTTGCACCTAGAAATTCAACCAACTCTTTTACACGATCCGGAACATTGTTTGGCAAAAACATGGTTGCACGCACACAATGCAAATGCGCAAAATATGCAATTGAGATTGCAAGGTTGCCAATGCTTGCGCAAACAACCTCTTGAACATCCTCTCTGTTGCCTAAATCAGCTTTTCCAAACAGCGCTTTTGCAACAAGGAATTTTGAACACAAAAGAGGATTAACATATGCGCAAATCGCCCACAGTTGTGATTTATATGATGAAAACCTTTCAAGATTCATGTGCCGTAAAAAGAACATAGGCACCTCCTTCTTCCTGCGAGTGTCTTATCATTCATAATTTCAAATGTCAACCAAAAAACATTCCGCAAGCCAATGCGTCTGTGTTCTCGTATGTTAACGTGTTAACACGTTGTGATAGAGGTAAAAAGTCTAATAAAACCAAAAGCCCCGCCCCACTCTTGTCATCCTGAGGAGCGAGGCCAAAGGGCCGTCTGACAGCCCAAAGGCCGAGCGACGAAGGATCCCATTGCCTGCCAAACAAAAACCCTGCGCCTCATTGTCATCCTGAGCGCAGCGAAGGATCCCATTGTTTTTACAAAAAACCCCGCGCTGGCGGGATTTTAAAATTCCTTAATTTTGAATATTGGATTTTGCCAAAAAGTCCGAAGACCGACCTGACCCCTTTACTGTCATCCTGAGCGCAGCGAAGGATCCCATAGCTCAAAAAACTAAAAACCCCGCCTGCGCGAAGTTTGGATTCAAGTATCAAGACCTGGCCCTATTAATTTACAGTATTCAAATCTTAGTGAACACTGCCCTTTTTGTCAATCCTATTATATTAACTGAACTCGAATTCCCAATACTCCCCATTTTTTCTCATCTTCAGGAGAATAGTAAGTGTATAGTTGCTCTAAAAGCATCTCAACGCTTTCACCACCTAAATCCTCAACAGGATAAGCTTCAAACAATTCCCTAAATGTTGCAAATGAATACAAATCTTTAACCTGAACACTCATTGTCTTTTGAGTCTCAGGAAGTTTAATAAACTCAATAGTGTCCCCTGCTTGAATCTGCTGTCGCTTTTCATCATTAAGACGAATTTCAATTGTTTTTACTCCAGCCTTTATAGCCTCAAAAGGGTTTGGTTGTAATTTCATTTTATGAATCATACTTAAGCGTTATACAAAATATTCCGAAAACCGTCAACCAAAAAACATTCCGCAAGCCAATGCGTCTGTGTTCTCGTGTGTTAACGTGTTAACACGTTGTGATAGAGGTAAAAAGTCTAATATAACCAAAAGCCCCACCCCACTCTTGTCATCCTGAGGAGCGAGGTCAAAGGGCCGTCTGACAGCCCAAAGGCCGAGCGACGGAGGATCCCATTGCCTGCCAAACAAAAACCCCGCCCCCATTGTCATCCTGAGCGTAGCGACCTGTCCCACGAAGCTTTAGTGTAGTGGAAAGGATCCCATCGCACAAACCACTCACCCAACAAAAAACCCTGCGCCTCATTGTCATCCTGAGCGCAGCGAAGGATCCCATTGCCTGCCAAACAAAAACCCTGC
>JBDRLV010000077.1:0-4863 GCA_043812755.1 Patescibacteria group bacterium
AGCAAGGTGATATCCTGGGATTTGTAAAAGGTGAACCGATCATTGCAAAAGAAGATGGAATGTTTATTATGCCGAAAATTCCTGAACATTGGCAAGTTGGAAAAGAAGTTACGTATCTTGCAAAAAAGATCAATTAAAAAACTCCGGCCAAGGCCGGAGTTTTTGTTTGATTACAACGACTCAATTTCACGAATGCTTTTTAAGGCATGAAGCGCTGCAATCACAGCCGCAGACCCATGACTTATGCGCGAAACAGCTTGTTCATGTGTGTTGCAGGTCAATATTCCAAAACCAATTGGAACTCCAGTCTGCACCATAAGCTCGCGCACTCCATCTGTCACAACATTTGCAACATAATCAAAATGCTTTGTGTCTCCTTGAATAATCACTCCGAGAACTACCACACAATCAACCTTCTTTGAATCAATGAATGCTTTTGCTACAACAGGAATTTCAACAGACCCAGGTACTTTTTGAATAAAAATATTTTCTTTTGAAATAGAGTATTTTTCACATTCTTCAAGCGCGCTTACTAAAAGACCTTGAACAATATCCAAATTAAATTGAGCACATACAATACCCATTTTTACAGTGCTTGCATTGTGTGCATTAAAGGTTCCCCTTTGAGCTTGTTGAGACATATTTTGTTATATATTTTGCTAAGATATCAAATTCCAAATTTACTTTCTCCCCTGTTTTCTTTTGGGCAAGAGTCGTGTGCTCAATTGTATAGCCAACTAAATTAATACTGAACCAATCATCCTTCACATCAACAACAGTAAAACTTATTCCGTCAACAGTAATTGATCCTTTTGAAACAACCAGCGCAGAAAACTCAAGACTGTATTTAATTATAATTTCTAATGACTCACCTTTCTTCTCTTTACCAATTATTTCTCCTGTTGAATCAACATGACCTAAAACAAAATGTCCATCAAGGCGCCCGCCAGCCAGCATTGCTCGCTCAAGATTTACTTGATTTGGTATAGCTTGTCCAAAGGTTGTTTTTGAAAGAGTCTCTAGCATAAGCTCAGTTCTCCATAGTCCTTGTTTAACCTCTTTAACAGTTAAGCAAACACCGTTTGTTGCAATTGAATCTCCTGCTTTTATCTCCCAATTCTCTGGCAATTCAATACTTAAATACAGCGAATTGCCCTTGCTTTCGCTTGATTGGATTTTGGCAATAGATTCAATGATTCCTGTAAACATAGTGTAAATTTATTTAACCACAATTCTATTGACATATCAAGTGAAAATCAGTATCATTTACGCATCTGTTTATTTAAATGGGTAGGTACCGAAGCGGTCAAATCCCGCCTTTGGCGGGACCTTCCCGAAATGTAATGAAGGCGGGGCGGGGCAGACAAAAAATAGTCAAGAAAGATATTTCACAAGTCAACCAACAATGGGTAGGTACCGAAGCGGTCAAACGGGGCAGACTGTAAATCTGCTGGCTTTCGCCTTCGGGGGTTCGAATCCCTCCCTGCCCACCATATCCTCACAGTTTTATTCCTGAACTATTAGGAATAATGCTGTGAGGATATAATGTCAGAAAGATGAGAACCCCCTGTTTGAGGGTTCGCACAGCGAGGAAAGCGAGAGAAATGGATAAACGCAAGTTCAGACATTTCCGAGCGACGGAGCTGTCGACCATTTTGCAAAGCAAAATGGTATCCCTCCCTGCCCACCATATCCTCACAGTTTTATTCCTGAACTATTAGGAATAATGCTGTGAGGATATAATGTCAGAAAGATGAGAACCCCCTGTTTGAGGGTTTAAATATCTCCACTTGATTACTTTTAAGAAATAGTATACAATCACCCACATCATTTGCCGATGTAGCTCAGCTGGTTAGAGCAACGGTTTTGTAAACCGTAGGTCGTCGGTTCGAATCCGACCATCGGCTCCAGTCAATAAATAATAGAAGATTACGAATATGTCACAAGATAATGCGATTAAACTTGAATGCACAGAATGCAGAAGGCTTAATTATCAGGTACACAAAAACAAAAAAATGCATAAGGAAAGAATTGAACTCAAGAAACACTGCAAACACTGTGGAAAACACACCATGCATAAAGAGACAAAATAATGACAAGCCCCACTCGTGTGGGGTTTTGTGATACAATAGAATTAGTAAAAACCATATGAAAGTAAATAAATACCCAGATTCTTTTGCCAAAGGTCTTATCCAAGATGAAATGTTTGACTTAACATTTTACAAAAAAGCAAAAATCTGCGCAGTTCCAAAAACACAAAACATGCTTGACGAGCTTGTCGCCATTGAAACAAAACATGTAGATTTTTGGCAAACATTTTTTAAACTAAATATCAATAAATTAAATCCCTTCAAAAAGCTCAAACTGTGCTTTTATCTCTTCATTATTAAAATAATTAAAGATCGTGCAATTTATTTTCTTATTGAAATCATTGAAGTTCGAGGTGTTAGAAAATATCTAGCAGTGTGGGAAAAATACCAAGGAACTGAAATGGAACCTGCTGTTTCACATATACTTGACGATGAATTTAAACACGAACAAATGGTTCTTTCTTCTAAAGCTCCTGATAAACAAATGGACCCGCGCAGAATAAGGGATATATTCCTTGGTTTCAATGATGGTCTTGTTGAGCTTGTGGGAGCAGTAAGTGGTTTTTTTGCAGCATTTCATGATGTAACATCAGTACTTGTTGCTGGAATAACAGTTGCAATTGCTGGTGCATTATCAATGGCTGCAGGCGTTTATGTATCAACAAACTCAGAACTTGAAGTTGATAATCTGGTTAAAAGGAAAAAAGCATTTCTTGAAAAAAAAATATATAAAGACGGAAAACGCGAGTTTAAATCTATCCGTTCTGCTTTATTGGTTGGCATCTGCTATTTGATTGGTTCCTCTGTTCCTGTGCTTCCAGTTGTATTTGGTGCAAGAAATGTTTGGTACTCTATTACATCTGCTGCTATTTTCATTATTTTTCTCTCTGCACTTCTGTCTTTTATGTCCGGTATGCGATTGCGCGAAAGAGTCTTTAAAAATCTTTTTATCTTGATAATAACAATTGGAGTAACCTACGCGATTGGCATGGTTGCAAGAACGCTCTGGGGAATTCAAATATAATGTTAAAACAAAAATCCGTCACATCAATGCAACGGATTTTTTATTTTCTCTATTGTGCTACTGAAATTTCTGTTGTGTTCTCAGACTCACAGGAACGTAGTGTAACAGTTCCTGTGGTTGAGTTATAGGAAATCGTGTAACCAGTACCCTCATTTCCTGCTACGCTACCATCATCCCATGTTACTGCTCCTGCTGGGCTTACTGGAAGCTCTCCCAAGTATCCTTCTGTTGTTAAGAAAGAAAGATCTGCACAACTTGTATCTGCTGTAACATTTGTATCACAACTTGCGTTGTTGTCATCACATCCTGCTACCATTGTTGCGCCATTTACTATAACGTAAACTGAGCCACTTGTTAGACCAGTAATATTGGCATGATATGTACCACCATTATCAACTTGGTCGACTTTGATTGCATTTGCGAGTTGTTCAACATCACTTGCTCGAACTGCATCACGAGCATCCTTAAAACGTGTTGCTGGATCAAGTGCTACGATAACAACAGCTGCAATGATCGCAATAATCGCAATCACGATCAAAAGCTCAATAAGCGTAAAGCCTTTTTTATTTTTTAGCATAATGTTTAATTAAAACTTATAATCAAATGAGTTATTTGGCACAATGCCTAAATTAGTTAATGAATTGAAAAATCAACTTTAAAACACTCTATCCACATCTTTATAAAATATACCATATAATTCAAAATATATATAATAATTTTATCCACTTTACCTGTCAACAACTTTTCAAAAGCTTAGCAATTCCAAGCGATGTGCCATCAAAAATTGTTTGCTCGCGTACAGGAATGCCTGATACATTTTCCTGCATTGTGCGTAATTTTCCATCACGAATCACTCCCCCATCAATCACCAACTCTTTTGGTTTAAGTGGCAAATCATGAAGCACTAAATCAACATCAGATGCAAATGCATGCAAGGTTCGGTCAAGCTCGTCTGGATCATCCAAAACTGCCACAACCTCGCGCCCATAGCGCTCTACCTTTCCTTCAACCGCATAAAGAGGGTGACCTGAATCAGGCACTATTGTTGTAAAAAATGGTTCATGCAGTTCGAAATCACGACCAATAACCTGCATGATAAATGTGCCAGTGCCAAATGTTACTTTTGTGTTTCCTATTCCAATTCCTGCTGCATACATGCTTGATTGCTGATCCCCACACACAGCATGAATTGGTAAAGCGTGTCCTAAAATATCTTTTGATAAATTGCAAAATTTGCTATCAGAATATTTTGTCTCAGGCAAAATGTTTGCTGGGACGCCAAAAATATCCATAAGCTCTTTGTCCCATTTCATGGTTCTAATATTAAACAAAAGTGTGCGCGATGCATTTGTATTGTCTGTGATGTGCGGATGATCATCACACAGATTATATAAAATCCAGCTGTCTACTGTTCCAAATGCAATGTTCCCAAGCTCAGCCTGCTCTTTTACTCCTTCAACATTGTCAAAAATCCAACGTATTTTTGAAGCTGAAAAATATGAATCAATCACAAGCCCAGTTTTGCTCATTATTGTACGCTGGTGATCTTTTAAGAGACTGCGGCAATAATCATAAGTTCGCTGATCTTGCCAGACAATTGCAGGATACACTGGCTTACCTGTTTTTTTGTTCCAAAGGATTGTAGTCTCGCGCTGATTAGTAATTCCGAATGAATGGATTTGATCTGGCTTGAGCCCGCTCTCTTTTACAGCCTGGCGAATAAGCTCCTTGCTTTTTCCCACAATCTCA
>JBDRLV010000078.1:0-7927 GCA_043812755.1 Patescibacteria group bacterium
TTTTGGTCAATTGTTATCAAAAAATTGTCATTCTGAGACTCTTGTTATTAGAGGGTCGAAGAATCTCATTGTATGAACAATGGGATCCTTCCCCTTCGACTCGCCTATGGCTCGCTCAGGGTCAGGATGACAGGATTGAATTGGTTTCGTGGTTATAATCAGATCTGGCTCAAGATCAGAATGTAAACCGCAACAAAGATGATCATGAATAAAAAGGTTGAAGCGAGTACTTTTACTGCTTCTTTGATTTTTTTATTGAATGCCAAGAGTATTGGATATCCAAATACCAATGACCCACATACTGCTGCTGATAATACTAGCAGTGTTAGCACCAAAATTATTGCTAAAATTTCAGGTGTTGCTGAACCAATATTTTCAAGTCCACTCATGAATAAGCTTATTAGTAAAATATAGAATATTACGCCTGCTGCCTGAAGCAAGCCAATAAAAGCTGGGTGTTTGTTTGTCATACATTTGTATTGTAGCAGAATGATGGTAATACGTTTAGACCCCCCCTTAATCCCCCCTTAGTAAGGGGGGACAACGAATAAAACAAAAAACCCCCAGAGCAAAAGGGGGTTAGAGTTGGGCGAGTCGTGCGTGAGCTTCGCCAACCATGGAGTGCAGACGAGTATACTCATCAAAGTCATGAGCAAACACAACGCCATAACAGAAGTTGTGTTGAGGCAAAAAGCAGAAAGGAATGAATCCCTGCTTTGCGCCTTGCTCATAAAGAACACGTGCAAAGTGCGTGCACAGCTCATTGCCTGTGATGTTATTTGGCACACTAAAACCCTGCATGTCAAAGTAGATCACCTTGCCGTACAAGCGCTTGAACAGATCGATGACATACACAGGTGATGTTTTGCGAAAGTTTACCTCAACAAGCCAGACGGTTCCGTTTCGGTCGAGCACAACATCAATTGAACCTGAACCATCTTTCATGAAACCATAGTAGTCACCCAACAGCTTTGTTCCTTGGTGCAGGATTTCGAGTGCAACCTCTTTTTTAAGATTGATTGCAGATCCATTGCCTGTATGGTGACCACTTGTATTGATGGTTTGTGTTGTGTAGTGTACTTCGATCACACCACCGTTTTTCATTGTGAACTGCATGCTAAGGTCTGCGCGTTTGTCTAAACACTCTTGGAGAACCCAGTCCTCAAAGCGCTCATCAACAGGTTCAAGATCATCAACGCTCTTCAGGAACGGCTGATGCCCTTGGCCTGTTGCAGCATCAGTTGGTTTGAGGTAAACGCACTCACAGGTTTCCAGCATTTGCACAAGTGCAGTTGGGACCTCATCGCGCTTAACAACCATACCATCTGGGATGTTAAGGGCAGGATCAGTAGCGCATTTTTGAAAGTAGGCCTTGCTGTTCGCGCGCGCTGAATCTTCAGGGCTGTGGCCATTGATCCTGAATCCATGTCGCTTGGCATGCTCGTAGAGCATTCTATCAAATGACACCTCAGCGTACACATCAACAGGGCGTTTGCCAAGCAAGCGCCTTGCATGAGAATAGCTGAGTGGTGCGTTTGTTGTGATAGCCCTAACATCATCGGATGAAAGCATGTAGACATTGGTATCAGTTGGGCCAAGGCCCATGCGATTGAGCCATTTGATTTCATCAAGAATTGGCTGGCGCGCAACTCCGCGCTGGCCAAAAAGCACAATGTCATCAAGTTCTGCTGCAATGAGTGCTCGTTGTTGAAGTCCACACTGTGGATCTTTCACGCCAACAAACAATCCACTTGTAAGATGGAAAAGAACATTTCGGTCCATGTTGCCTCCTTTGACTGGGTCTGATTATCTAAACCGGTAGCCGCAAGCTTTTCCGCCTCAGCCAGAGGCTGATGGGCCTTTGGCTCAAAAGGCGGATCAGCCTATGGCTGAAGCTTGCGTTTTATTAAGCGCAGCCTAAAGGCTGCGGCTACCAGTCATAGGCGAAATAAAACACCCTGCCGGTACACAGCAGGGCATCTTTATATCAAAAATACTCTACCGCGTCAAGCAGGGCTCATCATCATGTTGGTTGTTTGCTGATTCTTATTCATATGCAATGACATTATAGATTAAGCAGTAATAGCATGTCAAATATTGAAAGATGAATTTATTGGTAATAACTTGACAAAATGGTAGAATCGTGATAGGTTTAGGTGTCAAAAAAATTAGGTTTTTGGCTTAGAACCTTTAGGCACTACCACCAAATACCATTTCGGCTGCAATTTCTATATTTTGGTTATAATCGTCTTAAACTTTTTCACCTTAGCTTATTGCTAAGCTTCAAAAGTTGTGCAACGATTCTACCTCAAAGTATAGAAATTTCGCCTTGAAAGCGTATTTGGTGGCAGTACCTTAAAAAAAGAAAGGAGGTCCAGTGGGATCTATTCTTATATATGCACTGTTGTTCATTGGATTGCCTCTGACTGGACTGCGCATTTCGCAACTTCTGAAACTGCAGAAGCAGTTTGCCAAAAGAGCTAAAACTTGGAACAAAATGATCGAGGCTGCAACAGATAGGTACCTCGAGTTCATTGCAACACGCGATGCAATTGTGCCAAGTGGAAAAGCCACAGGCAAGACTCTTGAGATGCTTTCAGAAGTGTGTGCTCAAGTTGATCATGTTTTTGCAAGCATTCAGCGTCTTGAAGAGCATGTTGCTGTGTGCCAACGTTTGGCAGGCAAGGCAACTGTTTTCAGCATGACTCCAATGCGCGAGGCATTGATCAAGATTGACCGCATGCTTGAACTTCCAGACACCACAAGTCCACAGCAAAGACGTGGGCTGTTTGATGGGCAACAAGCAAGCATTGCTGTTGTTGATGCAGAGGAATACTCGCGCCAGCTTGAGTACAAGTTTGAAGCAGCAATGATTCAATGGGAATCTCTGGCCGGCAAAGTCAGGCCTGATCATCGCTCTGCAGAAAAAGCATTTTCAGTGCAAGATGTTGATGCTTTACGAGCTCGCGCAAGAGAGCTTGATGTTCCGCCAAAGTGGTTGCGCGTGCATCCGCTTTTCAAAAATCCTGAGGTCGTTCATCATGACATGAATATTGTGCGAAGGTCTGATCCGATCGGGTATACTCAAGAGCTTGCAAAACAACTTGAAGCAGAGCGTGTAGTTGTTCTGCGCATGAAAAAGCTGTTTGAAGCAATTGAGCAAGTGCGAAATGTGCGTGTCAGCACTATTCCATCGTTCAATGCTGGGGTTCTCAAAAGAGAGGACGATCCGTCGATTACATTTGAACAGGCCAAACAGGCTGACGGTCGTTTGTCTGAACTGCTCATGATGTCATCCAGTGTTGATGAAGTTGTGCGTCAGGCGCAAATGGCCAAGGATCTGTATGCGAAGTTTGCTTTGCAGATTGGTCCTGCTCAGACAGCTATTTTTAAGACAGCGGAGTTGATGGCAAGGGCCAAAACATTGTTGTCGGATGTTCCTGCAAGCAATGTAAAGGCTCAGATTGCATTGGCTACGGCAAGTGCGAGTCACAGCAATATGGGTTTCGGCAATTTTGCACAAGAGGCAGATCGTTTGTCTGCACTGGCCAAACAAAAACATGAGGAAGCCCAAGGTCTTAACAGGGCTGGTCGTCATGTTGAGGCAGTGCGTGTTGCAAGCGAATCTGTAGATGCAAGCGAAAAGTTGCGTCAGCTATGTGCACAAGTGCTCAGGCAATGTGAGGCTCAAGAAGGAAAGAAATCCTTGTACGCAATGAGAATCAAGCTCTTGCGAGCCAGATACATTCAAGTGGCAATGCGAGCAGAATCGGCTGGCAGTTCCACAGGAGTGCTTCCTATTCTGCGGATTGTTGAAAACAACACAAGCCCTCAGGACTATGGTGTTTTGAACGCTGATCTTGATGCTCAAGAAGCAGCTCTTGAAAAAGCGCTCTTGGTAGTTGAGAACAAGAGTGGGCACTCTGTTGTGACCACTGTTCATGATAATGCACAAGACGATGTATTGCGTCGTAAGAGGCAAATGGCAAGCGCCTTGCGTGCAGGGCAAAGATAAGTTCTTTGAGATACAAAAGCACCCAGATTTCTCGGGTGCTCTTTTAATTGAAGGTTTTTTTAATGTTCTGCAAACGGCAAAAGTTTCATCAGAAGAATAAGTGCAATTCCAAGTATGAATATTAATATATTTTTTGCTATGGCTTTGCCGTTTTTTGTATGCTTTAATTCAGGAACAAGATCAGAGGCTGCAATGTAAATAAAGCCACCCGCAGCAATTGGTAATAAAAACAGTACTGCATTTTCTGAGGTTCCTGAAAAATAGAATCCTATTAATCCTCCAATCACAGCAGTTAATCCTGAAATGAAATTAAATAGAAGCGCTTTACTTTTTTTATAACCTCCATACACAAGCACTCCAAAATCACCAATTTCTTGTGGAATCTCATGGAGGGCAATAGTGATTGTTGTAATAATTCCAAACGCTGGATTAACAATAAATGAGGCTGCAATAATAAGTCCATCAACAAGATTGTGTACTCCATCTCCAACAAGTATTAACAAGGTCATTGGTTTTTTTGGTTCGCAACCGTGCTTACAATCTTCTTGATGATCATGTACATGGTGGTGGTGATGCCAATTCAAGAATTGTTCTAGTAGTAAAAAGATCAGAAATCCTAGAATGACGAAGAGGAAAATTTGTTCAAGATCTTGGGGTTCGCTACCTATTTCTTGAATTGATTCAGGAATCAAGTGAAGAAAAGCACCGCCTATTAATCCGCCACCTGCAAGAGCAACCATAGTTATGAGAAATTTATCTAATACCTTTTTTGATAGTATGATTACAAGAATGCCCACAATTGAGATAAGGCTTACAGCAAGAGTCGCGAGAATTATATATAGTAATGTCATAGAATGAAGATTGTTTTGGTGTGTATTATTATTTGTTTAGCTTAACAATAGTATAGCATGTTGTTAAGAGTTAAAAAACAATGTAATATGTAAAAACATGAGTAACCAAATAATACAATTGGAAAAATATACTTGTAGCATATTTTTGACTGTCTTTTTTCTTTTTGTGCCTTTTATTGATTCGGTTCATGCTCACTTTATGCCACAGGCCAACATGGGGGGCTCGTATCATCAAATGCAAAACGATGGCGATTGTCAGACAGACAAGTCTCCAGTGAAGTCATGCATGGATCATTGTCTTGGATCAATGCATGTTGCCAACACAACAAGTTTGAGTTTCACACAACAATCAGGTGTAAAAAATTTGATTCATTCAGATAATGTTCTTCATAAACCAGAATTTCAAAACAGGACGATCGGTTTTAGAGAGCACAAACATTATTACATCCAAAAGACAATTTTACTTTCAACACAAAAGAAAGAATAATAATACTGTTTATTTCAGCGAAATAGATTTAATTTATTATTCTTTTTATGATTAAACAAAAATTTTACGTCTCAGGAACACATTGCAAGAGTTGTGAGATTGTAATTGAGAGAGAGTTAAAAAAACAAGAGGGAGTCGAGGATGTACAAGTGTCACACGGAAAACGTACGATTGAAATTCAAACAGCAGGAGAAAAGAAATTCACTACAGAGGAACTGAATGAGTGCATTGGCAAACATGGTTACAGTGTTACAGTCAGTGATAATGGAAAATCAAAAGATGCCAAACCTTCTATTAATTGGGGGAAGTTTTTTGTGGTAGGAATCATTGTGTGGGGTCTGTATGTGTATTTAGATTGGATGGGAGTCTTGCGTTATAGTCCTGCTGCTTCTCAAGGGGCAGGACTCATCAGTGTGTTGATTGTTGGGCTGGTTGCCTCTGTGTCTTCGTGCATGGCAGTGGTTGGAGGGCTTGTGACAGCTGTGGCTAGTTCTGTTGCTAAGAATCAAGAATTCATGAGTGCACGAGAGCGTTTCCAGCCACACATTCTATTCAATATCGGGAGAGTCGTTGGGTTTTTTATTTTGGGAGCTGGGATTGGGTGGATGGGATCTGTGATTCAATTGAATTCCTATTTTAATGGATTGTTTATTGTTGTTGTAGCATTGTTCATGATTGGAATCGGCATTCATTTAGTAGAGATATTTCCGAACTCAATTATTGGAATGCCAAAAGTGTTGGCGCACAAAGTACATGATTTATCTGAATCAAAAAATAAATTGGCGCCTGTGCTTCTTGGTGCGTTTACGTTTTTTCTTCCTTGTGGCTTCACACAATCAATGCAGTTGTTGGCTCTTACAAGCCAAGATCCTTTGCAAGCAGGTTTGATCATGGGTGTGTTTGCTCTTGGGACTGCACCTGTGCTTCTTGGTATTGGCGGTTTAACGTCAACAATTTCTGGAGGAGCACTTAAAAAAATGACGATGATTGCAGGAGTGTTGGTGCTCATCTTAGGAATTAATAATCTTTCAAACGGATTGGCTCTTGTGGGATATAATCCAAGTGCTTTTTCAGCAAAAAAAGAAGTGACAGCAACTCAAGAGACAGTGGTAACCAACGGAAAACAACAAATTCAGATGGAAGTTACACAGAATTTTGAGTACAAACCAAGTGTGTTAACTGTAAAAGTCGGGGTTCCTGTTGAGTGGACTATTATTGGATCAAAATCAATGGGTTGTGCGAGTTCGTTAATATTGCGTGAATTTGGAGTTTCAACAAATTTGAAGCCCGGTAATAACTTGGTTAAGTTCACTCCAACAAAAGCAGGAAAGTTTACGTTTAGCTGTTCAATGGGCATGATCCGTGGCACAATGATCGTAACACCTTAATAATCTTATTATGAATAAATTTAGATTTAAAATAAAAGGAATGCATTGTGCATCTTGTGCTATCAAAATAGAAGGTGCGTTAAATGCCATGGAAGACGTAAAGTACGCAACTGTAAATTATGCCATTGAGGAAGCTTATGTAGAAACCGAATCTGAAAGTCCAGAAGAATTTTATAAGGTTGTAAAAGATCAGGGATACAAAGTTGAAGCAGAAGAGGATACAAAAGCTCATGAACACGAACATCATAGCGAATCATCGTCAGCAAAAAACACCGCAATTATCGCCGTTTTGATGGCACTGCCTGTGTTTATCTTAGCTATGTTTAAGGTGAGTATTCCTGGGTCAGCATTTGGAATATCTACATCTATGTTGATTCAATCGGTTGTGACGACGGTGATTGTTTTTGGTCCAGGGCTTGGTTTTCATAAGGTTGCATGGAATCAGTTAAAACGATTCAGTGCAAACATGGATACATTAATTTCCATGGGAACACTCGTTGCCCTCATTTTTAGCTGGTGGTCACTTTCTCAAGGTGGACATGTATATTTTGAAATAGCGGCGGTGATTACAGCTTTGATTCTTGTGGGTAGATTTTTTGAGGCATTGAGCAAGGGTAGGGCCGGTGCTGCGATTCAGAAGCTCTTGGAGTTGGGGGCAAAAAATGCACATCTAATTCAAGAAGATGGAAGCACAAAAGATGTTCCTGTTGAGTCATTGAAAATTGGTGATGTTGTATTGGTAAAGCCAGGAGAAAAAATACCGCTCGATGGAAAAGTAGTAGAGGGGAATTCCTATATTGATGAATCCATGTTAACAGGTGAAAGTATTCCTGTTGAAAAAAAGGTGAAAGATGAAGTATATGGCGCAACTGTGAATCAAAAGGGTGTAATAAAAGTTTCGATTGCCACAAACACTGAAGGTTCTGTGTTGGCAAAAATTGTTGAGTTAGTGCGAAATGCACAGTCACAAAAAGCTCCGATGCAAAAACTTGCTGATAAAATTTCAGGGGTATTTGTGCCTGTTGTGATCGGTATTGCGATTGTTACCTTTGTGGCGTGGTTTGTGGTCACAGGAAGTGTTGCAGACTCATTGATCTATGCTGTAGCAGTGCTTGTGATTGCATGTCCTTGTGCACTTGGGCTTGCAACGCCAACGGCTATTTTAGTGGGGACAGGGCGAGCGGCT
>JBDRLV010000079.1:0-30453 GCA_043812755.1 Patescibacteria group bacterium
ATTTCATTTCCTCTGATTGATCATCAATGTTTACAAAAACCTCAATCTCATCAAAATAACCTATCTCTCGGTAAACACGCTTGGCAAGTTGAGAACAATCAAAATCTGCCATAGAGTTCACCTGCCCACAGATCATTAGCATACTGTGAGAGCCAATCACATTTATATCAATTTGAGATTTTGGATCACGACGCAAATATTCATCAACAATAGCGTCTGCGATTTGATCACAAACTTTGTCTGGATGTCCTGCAAGGACTGATTCAACTGCTTTAGGCATAGGATCATCGTTCCACCCTTGAAAAGGGGGATAAAAGAGGTTAGTAGAATTTCAATCTAGACCACTTTACCAAACACTCCCCCCTCTTCCCAGTGGATAAACCGTTGATAGAAAGTAAGGATCAGAGCCTGTGTTCCGATTCCGACAACCTTGAAACAAAAAAGACTCGGGGGTGCCGAGTCTAGACTTTCAAAAGATCGTGTCGCTACTTCCGCTTGGGTGCCTTACGCAAGAATCCATTTTCATCCACGAACAGGCCACCAGAGCGAAACCAGTCTTTGTCGCTGACCGCAGGGCGATTGATCACAAAGCGCGTAACAACATCGTGCCCGTCAACGCGCTGGTCGCCAAACGTCCTGCGCGCCTGCGAGAGCACGTGATTCCACGGCTTATCAACCTGTGCTTCCAACCACCGAAAAACAAGCGACAAATTGTGATGTCCACCATCGCTGTAGCCAAACGATCGCGGGCGAGGCGGATCCACATAGTTTTCAGCCAAGTCGAAATTGCGCAAGATGCGCGCAAGCTTGGTGCTAACCTGCTTGCGTTCGCGCCTGCGGGTGCAACGCCTCACAAACTTCTCAGACTCAATGCGTCCACCCTCAACAAACTTAATCACTTTCTTGCTGAACCCTCTAACCATGGTCATGTCTCCTCACTGTTAGTTGTGAATTAACATGGCCACCTCCTTTTCAAGTTTTGAGGTTTCTTGTTGCCTTGCGAAACACACTCTCACATGGTGCCGGCGGTGGGAATCGAACCCACACGGCATAAGCCAGCGGATTTTAAGTCCCCTGCGTCTACCTATTCCGCCACGCCGGCATGAAAACTCTATACTCCCGTGCGCGCCTTGATGGGCTCGCCCGGATGATTCCAGTCAAAGAACACAACGCCTTCGCGCTCACTGACGTCCCCTACCAACATACCAACATTGGCGCCGGGATACATGATGCGAACAAACACGAAAACCTCGTGTGGCTTATCCATGTTCCAATCACTTTCCATTCGCAGTTCACCAGCAAAGGTGATGAGATTGGTAACAGGAGCCAGTATGTCCGCGTTGGTAACAAACAAAGCTGTCGCGCCCGGGTTGAGATTGCGCTGCTCAAGATTGCATCCAGAAAAAACAGGAGCAGTGGAAGACCAACCAATCGGCTCGCGCATCTGAATGGTGATGCGGAATCTGTTATCATCAAAACCTTCATAGTTCATCCGCTCAAGAACCTCTTCAATCGCAACCTTGAGCTTACCACGCACCTGACTATCATCAAGCACATCTTCAGCACTGGCAAACTGGCTGAAATTGCCAGAAAGAGCCTCTTGCCCACGGAAACAAGTCTTGCTCAAACGCTCGCACGTATTGTGCGGAACGATCAGATGAATCGCTTCGCCATAGTTTCCATAAGGACCAAAATTCCTTCGCATTATCTTCTCCTCCTGCCAATGGCAGTTGAAATCATTTCATATCAACCAACAAACGGAACGCCTTAGAATACCACATTTTCGCCATTTTGTCAACCACTATCCCAGAATGGGATCCATGGATCAGATTTCAAAAAAGTTATCCACAATTCAAGTATTTTTCGCTAACCTAAAACCCTTGTGTTCGGTTTTTGTTCGTGTTACAATACGAACAGAAAGCGAACAAGCTGTTTTTGTTCTGAAAATGACCAATGCCCAATTCTCAATGACCAAAAAATTATTAAATGATTAAATGACAAAATTATGAATAAAAAATACGACCTTGAAGAAAGAACATCTGTTTTCAGTGAAGAAGTTATAAATTTTGTAAAAAATATATCAAAAAATATTGTCACAATTCCTATAATAAGCCAACTTATCCGCTCTGCAACTAGTATAGGTGCAAACTATTGTGAAGCAGACGAAGCTCAATCAAAAAAAGACCTTATACACAAAATATCTATCACAAAAAAGGAAACAAAAGAAACAAGATACTGGCTAAGAATAATAGAAACAGCAGCTCCTGAAATCAAAGATAAAGTAAATAAACTTAGGCAAGAAGCAAAGGAACTAAATCTAATCTTTAATGCAATTGTTAGATCAGCTAAATCGCCCAGTTAAACATTTCTTCATTCTAAATTCTAAAATTAATCATTGATTAGAAATTAGTAATTATTAATTAGAAATTTTAAAAATATGAGCACACTAACCAAAAAACAAGCCGAAATACTAGCTTGTATAAAAAACTACATAAGCGACAACGGCTTTGCACCAAGTTATCGCGAGATCGCGCACGAGCTTGGCATCTCATCCCCTTCTACTATTCACCAGCACATCAAAGCACTTGAAGAAAAAGAATATATTACTTTAGGCGATGATGGATGCGCACGATCAATTGAAATCCTGCAAAACGAAGATCAGGTCTCCCCTTCTATTCTTCTCCCGCTTGCAGGACTCATCACAGCAGGAGAACCAATTGAGGCTATTGAGCAAAATGAAACAATGGCTGTTCCTGCGCAATTCGTTCTCGATGGCGACAACTCTTATGTGCTTAGAGTAAAAGGACGCTCAATGATTGAAGATGGAATTTTAGATGGTGATTATGTGGTGATTGAACGAAATCCATCTCCTAAAAATGGAGAAGTGGTCGTTGCTCTTCTGGACAATGCGTATGCAACTCTGAAAAGGTTTTATCGAGAGACAAACCGCATACGCCTTCAACCTGCAAACAGCACTATGGGTCCAATCTTTGTAAAAGATTGTAGTATTCAGGGGGTTGTTAGGGCTGTGATCCGTAAATTCCAACCTGTATGAAACATCTAAAATCAGCGACATACCAGCTTGTGGCTGCGGTGCTCGCTCGCCGTACGTCTAAGTACGGCTCGCTTTGCTCCTCGCCACGCGCTGATATCTCATCTGATTTATAGATGTTTCCTAGTTCTTGCAAACAACAATCTAAACTTAAACCACATTGTTCTTTCATAAAATTCTATTCGTCTGTAGAGGGATCAGCAGATGAATACACTTACTGGAGCTCTTGAAAAAAGATGAGATACAAAAGGCTGGAGCGAGTAAAATATCGAGCTGTATATAAACATACAGTGAGATGTTTTACGAGCGAAGCCTGAATAGCTCGCTTTTTTCAAGAGCTCCAAAAACAAAAAGCGCCCAGTCCGGCAAGACACAATGGCGCTCTTTGCAAGAATACCGGTTACGCCGCAGACGTATCTGCAACATATATCACGGTTTTTATATTGTACATGAGAATGGTTGGATCGCAAACAACTTTCTGACCATCTCTCAAAGTGCAATAAATCTCAAACTAAAAAATATTTGAAACCTAAACAAAAAAATATGTCTACTACCATGCTTAAATTTTATTCAACTTCTCTTTCTTATCTTCCTAAACGCTATGACAGGCAATTTGGAAACGCAATGAGAACACTGCGTATTCGTGTAAGTCGCCGCAGAATAAAACAAGTTCTAAGGCACTATATTAAAAGAGACAACTAATTATGCTTGAACTAATTAATGAACCAATTGATGTTTTAGTCTCTTTTGTTGGAAACAAAGTTTCTCCCAAACGCATGCACTGGGCTGGCAAAGATTATGATATAAAAACTATCAACCTAGTACACAGCGCTCACGAAGGAATGAAACGCGTTTTCTATTTCTCAGTTTCAGATTTCTCAAACTATTTTAAACTACGTTTAGATACAGATAGTTTAGAGTGGAGTTTAGTCGAGCTATATACTGATGGTTAATTTTTTTATCCCCCCTTACCAAGGGGGGATAAAGGGGGGTCTATGCAAAAAGGTAAAATTATACTGCATATTGATATGAATAGTTACTTTGCCTCTGTGGAACAACAGGCAAATCCGTTTCTTTGTGGAAAACCGATCGCAATAACTGGAAAAAAACTAGAGCGATCGGTTGTTTGTACTGCGTCGCTTGAGGCAAAAAAACTTGGTGTTAAAACAGCTATGTCTACATGGGAAGCAAAACGTATTTGCCCATCGCTTATTTTTGTCGCAGGAGATCCTGAAAAATATAGCGAGATCACACACAGGTTCAACGCTATTTTTGAAGAATTTACAGACTACGTTGAACAATTCAGTGTTGATGAAAGCTTTTTAGATATTACTGATTGTGCCAAAGATTACACAGGAGCTGTATTTATTGCACAAATGATCAGAGCACGCCTGCAGGAAACATGTGGTGAAAAAATCACTGCCTCTATTGGAATTGCGTCAAATAAACTTTTAGCAAAACTTGCATCTGAGCAAGTTAAACCAAATGGGCTAACAGTTGTTCAACCAAGGCAAGTAATTGAGTTCATGGATTCGGTTGACTTGCAAGACATTTGCGGAATCGGCAGGCGCATTGCTGAACGCTTGGATGAATTTGGAATTTGTAGTGTTAAACAATTACGCGAATTTCCAGTCAATTTACTAGTTGAAGAATTTAAAAGCTATGGATATTGGTTGCACAACTCCGCATATGGTTTGGGAGATTATTTAATTCCTCATCAGTTTGCAACCGGGGGCTGTACACGCCCCTCCCCCTTTTCAAGGGGGAGTATGGAAGGGGTTAACGAAGATCGCGACAATTCAAACGACCCCAAATCGGTTGGCCACACCTACACGCTCCCCCACGACACTTGGGATCCGCTCGAAATTAAACGCTATCTATTAATTCAAGCAGATAAAGTTGCGTGGCGTCTACGACGAGACGGGCTCAAAGCGCAATGCATACATGCATATATTCGCTATGGCGATTTCACAGGCCAAGGAAAACAAGCAAGCACAAATGAACCTACCGACGATGGCATGCGCTTGTTTAAAATTGCCTGGAACCTTATTCGGCAATTCGTCCCCCCCCTTTTCAAGGGGGGGCTTCCGCCAGAGGCGGAAGGGGGGGTTAACGAAAGCTTCCGACGAACAACCCTCAAACCCGTCCGCCTTGTTGGCCTAAGCGCCTCGCACCTTACCCGTGGCCCTGAACAAATTTCCATATTTAAAAAAGAACGCAAAATACGTTCTGTTTTATCAGCACTGGACAAAATCCAGCACCGCTATGGTGAACACACATGGACACGCGCGTCACTTATAAACATTGAACTCAAACAACGCTCAAGTGGTTTCAATTTTGATCATGAATTGTAATAAATAACTCATCTTGCTATTGCATGGTACAGAATAAATTTTGTAGCGAGGACTGTCTGAACCCCTTTAACTCTTGGCAAGTTCCGCAACAAAAGATTTGGTTCTATGTCACGCAATCATCTAAATTCCCCTTCTGCAATATGCGTACTTGGTCCCTCTGGGCCATCATATGCTTCGCGCGTAATAACAATCTGTGAATACCCGCCATACTCATGTTCCTCTTCCCCTTCCCACTCTAAAATAAACTGCCCTAATTCATTTGTTACCATCTCGCCCGCAGAAAAATAATCATAAGGAATTGCACGCACAAGCCACACTTGATAATAATGTATTTCTCGATCAATTTCAGCAAGCGGAGCAACTATTTCAAAAAAATATTTATCATTTTTAGTTCCACGATACGCAGTCCCCAAGCTTTGGCCTGTCACAGAATCATATATAGTTGCGGAACGACTGTTTGGGAAAAGCCCTTCTTCTGGCACAAATAACGGGCCTTTGGTTTGAACAAAAACATCTTCAATGGACTTTACAATATCTCCAGCGTCCTGCTCTTTTGGTTTTCTAAATTGATAAACAGCAACAACAAACACAATTGCCAGTAACACAATAACTGTGGCAGTAATAACCCCGGAACGAACTTTGGTGTGTTTTTTGTTGTATTGGTATTGATACTGTTGCATAATTACTCTTCTTCGCCTAAATCATTCAACACAATCATCGGCTCCCAATCATCACTTGATGCTCGTTTCTTCCAAGAATTTTGAGGATTAAGAACTTCATGGCGTAATCGCACGTGTTCACATAATTCTTGAGGGAGTTCCTGCAAAAAAACCGAAGGCTGATTTATTATTAGGGTATCATATCCTGAAGTAATTGGGTAAGTGAAAAATAGCTGTTTCCTCGCCCTTGTTGTTGCAACATAAAAAAGTCTTCGTTCCTCTTCAAGCCCGCCCTCTTCATCCAAAACTCTTGCATTTGGAAATCTGCCCTCAGTCATACCTATCACAAAAACGCAATCCCACTCAAGCCCTTTAGCCTGATGAATTGTTGAAAGTACTATTTTTTCTTCATTACCAGAATCATATCCACGAGAAGCTCCATATTCTTCTGTGAGCGTTACTTCATCAAGAAATTTTCGCAAATCAGTATACCCTTCTGCATACAAAGCAAATTGTTCAATATCATCAAGTCTATCCATAAAATCTGGATACTCGCCTTCCAAATAATCTCTATACCCACTTGATGCAACTTTGCGAATCATTTCAGATGGGCTTAAATCTGGAACACGAATTTGATCAGCAATTTTTTTGAACGCAAGCCATCCCTGAAGCGCTTTTGCACCAAGCTTTATTGGAGCCTCGCACACCTGTTCAAGATTATCAAAACCAGCAATAGACTGATATATTTTACCAGCAGTTGAAAGCCCGACTCCACTTTGCAAGCCAAGAATGCGCAACCACGCTGCTTCATCTTTTATATTCAATGCAATACGCAAAAATGAAACAACATCCTTGATATGCGCTCGTTCAAAAAATTTCATTCCACCTCTGTATTCATAAGGAATATCACGTTTCATTAATTCCATTTCAAGTTGATGTGATATTGATGCTGCACGAAACAGAACTGCAATCTTTTCCAAAGCCAGCCCTTCATCGCGCAATTCTAAAATTTGCTCAGCAACATATTGAGCCTCTTGCGAAGCACTTTGAGCTGGTACAAGATTTGGCTTGTCTCCACAATCGCGGACTGTACAAAGTTCTTTTTGAAATTGCTCTGTATTATTTTTTATTGAAGCATTTGCAAGATCAAGGATTTGCGGAGTTGAACGATAATTTTTTGTTAAATGAAAAATCTTTGTATCAGAATGCATTTGTGGAAAATTCAAAATATTTTTTATCTGTGCTGCACGAAATGAATAAATGCTCTGCGCATCATCCCCTACTACAAAAACATTTCCATGATGTGAGGCAAGCTCCCGCACTATCCCTGCTTGCACAACATTTGTATCTTGATACTCATCAACCAAAACATATTGAAACTGTCCTGCGAGCCTACTTCTAATACTTTCGTTGTTGTAAAGCAAATCACTTAATAATATAAGCAAATCATCAAAATCCATTGCATTGGCTGTTTGCTTACGCAGTCCATACATTTCACTAATTTTTTCAATTACATCAGTATGATCTAAAAAATTGTAATACTTTCTTTCAATAACATCAGATACGCCAACGGAAGCGTTTCGTGAATAACTGATCATGTCTTTTAGATAAGCGACCGAAGGAAAACGCCGTGCTTTCACATCAATTGCTAAGTCTTTAACACACGCCTTGATAAGCCCTTTGGAATCTTCTTGATCAATAATTGTAAAGTCTGATGTGCGCCCAACCTCTTTGGCATACTTTCGTAAAATTCTGTTTGCAACAGAGTGAAAAGTTCCACCCCAAAGCCCTGTTGGATATGAACCAAGCAGCATCTCAACTCGTGACAACATTTCCCGAGCTGCTTTGTTAGTGAAAGTGAGCAACAAAATATTTTCTGGACTCACTCCATTTTCAATCAAATACGCAACGCGATACGTAATTGTGCGCGTTTTTCCACTCCCAGCTCCTGCTAAAACCAAACACGGCCCCTCAGCACTCAGGACCGCATCTAATTGCTGTGGATTCAGATCTGCTTGATAATCAATCTTGCACTTATTCGGATCGAATGTATTTTTAAGGATGAATTCTTTCATGGGTTTGATTTATTCCAAAAACACACGATTTGCATTATGCCCTGCAAGTGTTTTTGCATATTTAACCTCACCCTGTGGAGTTGTTAAAAAATACAAATAATCATTTGCCTGTGGACCCAACACAGCCTTGATAGCCTCAATCCCAGGATTGCAAATCGGCCCTAGTGGCAAACCATTATATTTATATGTATTGTAGGGAGAGTCTATTTCAAGATCACTAAATTTTGCTCCTGGATCATTCTTTCCAGTAATATAATTCACAGTTGAATCTGCTTGAAGAGCCATACCGATATCAAGACGCTTTAAAAATATATCGGCAACGTTTCTCATTTCTGAAACACGAGAAACCTCTTTTTGAATAATCGATGCCAATGTTACAACCTCATATGCAGTGAGTTCTACTGAATCTCCATATCTCATCACAAATGCCCCATGCCTATCACTCATGGGCGCAAGAAGTTGAATATCAATACCTGCAACTTGTTTCTCAAAATTTTCACTCATCTTTGTGATTACATCGACTGAGCTAGCGTTTTTTGAAAATCTATATGTATCAGGAAAAAGAAAGCCCTCAAGATCGCGAGAGGCTAATCCCCAACTTTTTTCATCAATATTAGGAAGTGCTTCTCTAACACGCTCACCAATTTTGGCAATATTGAATCCTTCAGGAATTGTAATTTGTATATCATCTGTACCTGCTTGTTTCAACGCATTTGCTAGCGCAGAATAATTCATTCCTGGCTTTAACATAAAATCACCTGCTTGAATATCCTTATCTTGACCCGTTGATTTTAAATACAATTCAAACTGCCAAGCGTTTTCTACAAGTCCTGAATCTTTCAATACTGCACTGACACTTGTTGCTGTAGCGCCTGATTCAATATTAAAAGTAACATCTTGTGCGCCTTCGCTTGGCGACATCCAAAAAACAGCCCATAGCATTCTAAAGAAAAAAAAGCATATTAATAATATAACTACTACAACAGAACTTAGAATAACTTTTCTCATAAAAATTGATCATACCCTTGCTCTTGCAACAGGGTTATTAATTCTTTTACACGTTGTGCATCTTGTTTTTTACATATTAATAAAGAATCACCAGAATCCACAACAACAATATTTTCCATTCCAACCACTGCAATCAGTTTATCTGCTGGGCCATATATTAAAGACCCTTTTGTATCCAAAGCAACACACATCCCTTTTGTTACATTTGTTTCATTATCAGACAACCTTTCATGCAAAGTATCCCATGCACCAATATCACTCCAAGCAAAATCACCTTTAATAATTAAAACATCTTTTGGATCCATTTTTTCTGTAACAGCATAATCAAATGATATCTTTTGCAAATCACGATAATCGCCTTCACCGGCTTGAATTGCTCTTAATACTGCTCCCATTTTTGGAGCATATTTCTCAAACGCTTGCACAAACTTTGCAGGTGTCCACATATAGTAATTTGCATGCCATAAATACTGACCTGATTCCAAATAGCTTTTTGCAGTATTGTAATCAGGTTTTTCACTGTGCCCTGCAAAATTAAAAACATCTATACCATCAATCTTTTTATACAAATCTGAGATCTTAGTATAGCCAAGTACAGTACTTGGGAAACTCGGCTCAATTGCAATATCAAGAAGCTTCCCTGTTTCGCGAATCAATCTGTCACCAACGCTTATACATTGCAAAAATTTTTCTTCATCTCCAATATAATGATCAGCCGGAACAAAGACGATAGGCTCATCTGGATCAATCATTTCTAATTTTGCTGCAACATAACCCATGGCTGGACCTGTATCTCTTTTTTCTGGTTCAATAATTATTTGATAATCCTCAAGTTCTGGAAATTCATTTTTAAGAAGCTCTTGAATCTCAGGAGAAATTGAAAAATAAATCTTTTCATGCGGAAAAAGACGCAAAAGTCGTCTGTATGTGTCACGAATCAAAGGCTCGTTTGTTACAACATTAAAAAATTGCTTGGGTCTTGATTGTCTGCTCATTGGCCACAACCGAGTACCAGAGCCTCCTGCTAATATTACAGCTTTCATACTTTCCAATTATTTGTAATCAATTTATGTACACAAAAGCTTACAACAATTCCAACAGCAATCCCAGCCAAAATATCTGATACAAAATGCACCCCAACAAAAATCCTAGACCAAGCAACAAAAAATGCAAAAATGCCAACTACTACTCCTGCTTTTTTATCGTGAAGAAAAACAAGGGTTGCAAGTGCAAAGGCAACAGCTGTGTGCCCAGACGGAAATGCTGGTGTGTGGAAAAGCAATTCTGCTAATGGAGTATCTGCTACTTGCTCAAAAGGACGTGATCTGCCAATTGCAATTTTGATCAAAAAATTTACACAAAAGACAACTCCAGATGAGAGTAAAAAAACAATAAGATGTTTGATTTTATTTTTTTGACTCGATTTATACAAAACCCATAATACAGCAAAAACACCAATAAACACAATTAGATATGACGAACAAAATAAACCTATTGAATCAAGTAAATTAGATCCCCCTGAAAATGATGAAATATATTTTGTTAATTCAATGTCCCACTGCATAATTTATATTAAATCCGAAATTTGAATATCAAAATACGAAACAAATACTAAATCTTAAATTATAAACTTCGAAAACTTTCAGATTTCGGATTTCGTGATTCGAATTTTTATATAAGTGACTGTCCAGTCATCTGCGAAGGCTTTTTAACTCCCAGCATAGAAAGAACTGTTGGGGCTACATCAGCAAGCATACCAACTGGAGGAACTAAAGATAAATCTCCATCAGGAACTTCTCCTGAAGAAGATGTCTGCCCCTCATATTGATTACCAACTATTACAAAAGGTACTGGATTTGTTGAATGTTCTTTATCAATATCTCCAGTTCTCAAATTAAGCATTTCCTCAGCATTCCCATGATCAGCTGTAATTAAAACTATTCCATCCATTTTTAGCGTTGCATCAACTACCTTGCCAATACATTCATCTGTTATCTCAACTGCTTTTTTTGTTGCTTCAAGATTACCAGTATGCGCAACCATGTCTGGATTTGCATAATTCACAACATAAAAATCATGTAGCCCTGCTTTCAAATCTTTTACTAATTTCTCTGATATCTCATAAGCGCCCATTTGAGGAGCATCCGCAAACGACTCAACCCTTGGAGAAGGAACTAATATACGATCTTCTCCTTCAAATGGTTTTTCATAAGTGCCGTTTATAAAAAAAGTTACATGAGCGTATTTCTGAGTTTCAGCAATATGAAGTTGAGTAAGGCCTGCCTCTGAAATAACTTGTGCTAAAGGCATTTCAATTCGTTCAGGTGGAAAGGCGACATTCTTTGTAAGTCCCTCTTCATACTCAGCCATGGTAACAATAAACAAATCATTAAATTTTTTGCATGGAAAAAATTTAAAATCATCCAAAATAAAAGCCTTTGACAATTGACGCATTCTGTCAGGTCGAAAATTAAAAAATATAATTGAATCACCTTCTTTTACTAAACCAACAGGTTCACCTTTTGATACAATTGTTGTTGGAACAAATTCTTCATCATACACTTCTTTTTTATAAGACTCCTTTACAGCAGTAATAGCATCTTCTGCAACAACTGGTGCTTTGCTGACGATTGCATTATAAGCCTTTTGAGTTCTATCCCAAACATGATCACGATCCATTGCATAGTATCTCCCGCTTAAAGAACCAATGCGACCAAGCTTAATTTTCTTCATTTTATTTTCAAGCGAAGCAACAAAATCAATACCTGAGTTGTAGAGCGTATCACGTCCATCCAAAAACGCATGTACAACAACATCTTTGCATTTTTGTGTTTTAGCAAGATCAAGAAGCGCATGACAGTGAGAATCCATTGAATGAACTCTGCCTTGACTTACCAAACCAACAAGATGCAACGTGCCACCATTCTTTTCAACATGAGCCATTGCATTCAAAAACATCTCGTTTTTTAAAAACTCACCACTTGAAATAGATTTATCAATTCTTGGTAGTGTTTGATAATAAACTCGACCAGCGCCAATATTTAAATGCCCAACCTCAGAATTTCCCATCTGACCCCATGATAACCCAACCTCCTCTCCTGAGGCTCTTATTGTCATTGTTGGGTATTTTCTAATTAACTTATCAAACACAGGTGTCTTAGCGCGTGATATTGAGTTTCCTTCATAATCAGGCGCAACTCCAAAACCATCAATAATCATTAAAACAACTGGTTTTTTAGTATTTTGTTTATCATTCATATGTTTCTTGTTTCAATATTGTACCTGAATTATTCCTCCTTGACAAAACCATAAAATACTGCTTCAATAAGATCTTAATAGGGCTTACCGAGGTCAAGACTTGAACTGCCAAATATTGGCTGTTTGCGCCTTTGCCTGGGACGCCAGAAAAGGACCGCGCTCTTTGTATTATACAGAAACTCTTCAAAATAGATGAGATGTTGGCGCGCGACGAGGAACAAAGCGAACCGTACTAAAATGTACGGTGAGCGAGTACCGTAGGAGCAAGCCAAGAGACCGCTATTTTGATGGGTTTCAAAAAAACCGAGAATGCCTGCCAGTACCCGCTGACAGGAATCGGCTCTTTGTTCAGAAATAATTCTGTTCAAAGGGTAGTGAGGACGCTCATGCAACAAGGAGATACTGAGAAAGAAGGGTAAGAAAATGTCTGGAAAACAAACAAGAAGCATTTGGACACACACATCCAACACAGCCTTTGTAGCAAAATCTGTTGTTGGACTCAACGGTCTGATTGTTGGCAAAAACTTTGAAGGACCAGAGGATTTTCAACGTGGTGATGCAACCATTATGATCAGGGTTGAAACCTCAATTAGTGAACCCCCTGATGCGCAACTTGAAGGCATGCGAACAGCTGCAGAGCTTGCAGTTGATGAGCTCTATCGCCACCTAGGTATGAAACCTGAAAATGGATTTGAACCAGGAGTGGTTGCTCTTTCGTCCAATGGCGACAAGGAAGTACTTGGATTGATCCACAAGGTTTACGACAATGGCACAATTCTCATGAAGGTTGTGCGAGGCGGTCGCCTTGTGCTCATGCAGATTCCAAGCACTTGGAGTGTCCTGCAGGTTCCTGATGCGCAGGGCGTGAATGATCTGGCGCTCACAATGGTAAAGTGTGAATACACCAGCAAGTTTGATGACAAATGTGGTGTAGCCAGCATTATTAAGGATGAGTCAGCACTTGAGGCGATTGCACTAGCTTGTGGCAAGTTTGATGATGAAGATATTTTCGTGATCAATTACCCAAAAACATTTTCACTCGCGCTACAGAAAATAGGCAGTATTGAACTGCTTATTGGAATCGCAAATCAAACGGAACACATGGCTGTAATCAAGGCTGTTGCAATGTATGCGTTTGCAGGTTTCCCAAAGAACGTTCTGGCAAAACTGCTTGTAACTTGCGCAACAAACCAACAACTGGCAAATCTACCCTCTCTTGAATGCCCTCCGAATACTGTAATCGGAGAAATTCTGCCAGGAATCATTGCAGAAAATGAGCATCATAGAATCCTGACAGAATCACGAAACTATGTGCTTTTATACTCTGTACTCAAAGCAATTCACACAACCGCTGGATATATTGATGCCCTTAGGTCAATCTCAAGAAGAAAAGACGAACTTCCTAGCTGGGTTGTGTATGATACAATCGGCGTGACCAGTCTTGAGGAAAGCCCTGAATACAGAGTTGTCCTTGATGATATCCAAGGCGAGTTCAGCGATCAGATCAAAAAAATCGTTCGCGCAAATGTCTCGCAAAAATGATCTTTTCTTTACAGCGGTGCAAGGCTCCACCTTGCCCGCTTTTTGATTGGCCTTTGGCCAATCAACCCGCCGAAGCCTTGGCGAAGGAGGGTTTGTTTTGACATAATTCTAATAATAATGCTAAATAGTATTGAATTCAGACAAAGACGCAAGTGCACAACATTTTCGCCTTTGCCTGAGACGTCAGAAAAGGATGGAGCTTGGCTCCATAACTACTCTTAAGTGAGTAATCAAACTGCCGGCGGCTACTACCTCAGCCAAAAGGCAACCCTTTACAAATGGTTTGTAAAGGACTTTAGCAAGGACGCTTGCGTAGATCTTTAAAATGTCACGAGGGAAACCATGTCACATTGGAAATCAACAGGAGACAGACACCATGTCCGCAAGGCCACAGTGTCTGCCACAGGACAAGTGCGAGCAAAACCATTTGATCCCAAAAAGCTCCCTCAGGGAGATATGGGAATCACAATGCGGATTGACCGCAACTTTGCAGGTGAGCCTGCTCCGGAGCAACGCGCAGCGCTTCTTTGCGAAGCACGCGACATGTCGCGTGATCTGCTCACCTACCTAGGTGATGAGCCACAGGGTTTTGAGCCAGGAATGATTGTTGTTGTTACAAATAACAATGCTGAAGGTGCAGATGCACTGGGTCAAGTTGCAATGGTTGTTCGCGAAACACCAAACGGAAGCTTGGTTCTCAAACGCTTGCGCAAAGATAAATTTGTCGTATGGCAGGTTTCTGCAGACGGACACACATTTGTGCAAGTTCCAGACAGAAATGGTGAACAAGAGTATATTCTTGCGTA
Organism: Patescibacteria group bacterium; assembly: GCA_043812755.1. GTDB lineage: Bacteria > Patescibacteriota > Patescibacteriia > UBA9934 > GWF2-40-263 > JBDRLV01. The sequence continues at coordinate 14,755 of JBDRLV010000079.1, forward strand.
TTTTGAACACGGGCTCAATGAACTTGACTCAGGTGCGATTCTACATGTGCATGATGAGATGATTCTCGCGCGTATTGCTGTGCTTTGCATGAGAAAACACTCACGCGAAGACACAGTCAAAGCTGAAGACAGAATCAGCCATAATCGCAAAAATCTCTTTTGCAAAGCACTGGATCGCATCTCATCAGACGAAGTTGTCAATCATGTCTGCGAAGGCTTGAATTATAATCCAGTTCTTCTTGGTCTCCCACAAGAGATTCTTAAAGCAGACTTGGATAGGCTTAGAAAACTCCTTCTGAACCTGCATGATTACCATCATTTGCATGAGCAGATCAGTGAGCAAGCAAAAGAGCCATTCCCAGTACTTGCTCACAATGCTCTTTCAATCTTCTCAAGACTGGCAACGCAAAGGCAGAGGATTGCGCTTGCAGAGCAAACAAGGTCAGCTCGTATCAAAATCTGGCTGATTGCTAATGCTCAAAACTCTGAAGAACTTGACGCCTTGTTGGTGCTCATGCCCAAAACTGCAAGCGTTGGAGATATCCATACGACTCTGGCCACAGTAAAAGACGCACTGCTTCGCCTGTTCATTTCAGATGAAACTTGCAGGGAAATCAGTGAGGATCTTGCTTTGTCTTTTGCAATTCAGGAAGGAGCCAAGGCGGCAATAAAGCAAAGGATCATGGACGACCCTCGGTTGGCCTAAACTCAAAACCCCGGAAGCACGTTGTGTGCAACCGGGGTGTTTTTGTTAATTCAACGGACGCCATAAATGGCGTCCCTACACAAAATCCGCAGAGAGAGATCTGCGGATGTTTTTTGTTTATCCCTGTCATTGCGAGGAGGTATTTATTCCCTGAGCCTGTCGAAGGGATAAATACCTCCTCGCAATGACGAGATGCTATCGAATCTCTTCAGCAATCTCAATCAAACGATTATACTTTGCCAAACGCTCTGAGCGCGACAAAGACCCAAATTTCACAAAATCAGCATCTGCGGCGACTGCTAAATCAGCAATAAATGAATCTGCAGTTTCACCAGAGCGATGTGAAACAGAAACTTTATATCCAAATTTTTGCGCAAGCAGTATCGCATCAAACGCTTCAGATAAAGTCCCGATCTGATTAACCTTAATCAATATTGCGTTTGCAACTTTGCTCTCAATTCCCTGCTGAAGGCGCTTAACATTTGTAACAAATAAGTCATCACCAACTAAAACCATTTTGCGCCCAAGTTTTTTTGTCATTTTTTTCCAATTATCCCAATCATCTTCAGCAAGCCCGTCCTCAATTGAAATAATCGGGTATTTTTTTGCCCAGCTCTCATAAAGCTTAATCATCTGCTCAGCACTTAAAGACTTCCCTTCTTTTTTTAAATTATACTTGCCAGTCTTTTCATTATAAAATTCAGAAGCAGCAGGATCCATGGCGATTGCAACATCGATTTTCGGTCTGTACCCTGCAGCTTTAATTGCCTGCATGATCGTTTTCAAAGCATCTTCATTTCGGGCAAATGGAACTGCATACCCACCCTCATCACCAACTCCTGTTGTAAATCCTCTTCGCTTAATAATTTTTGCAACCTCATGAAACACCTCAGCTCCGCAACGCAATTTTTCTACAAACCTTTTCTGCTGAGGAACAATCATAAACTCTTGAAAATCTACAACCCAACCAGCATGCGCACCGCCATTTAAAATATTCATTGTTGGGGTTGGAATATGAAATAAACGCGTGCGACTTCCATAAAGCGAACGCAAATAAACATAAAGTGGTTTTTTCTTTGTTTTTGCCCCAGCACGCGCACATGCAAGTGATACAGCAAGAATTGCATTTGCCCCAAGCTTGCTTTTATTCACTGTATTATCAAGCCTTATCATGGTCTCATCAATATCTCGCTGGCGAGTTACGTCAGCTCCGATAAGCTCTTTGGCAATAATTGTATTTACATTCTTAACTGCTTTTTGAACACCTTTACCGCCATAGCGTTTTGCATCATTGTCGCGTAATTCAACTGCTTCGTGAACACCTGTGGACGCACCGCTTGGAACAGAAGCTGAACCTGAAATCCCGTTTTGTAAAAGCACTGTTGCATTAATTGTAGGATTGCCTCGCGAATCAAGGATCTCATGGGCGTGAATGTATTCTATTTTTCGTGACATAATTATGTTTATCAAAATTACTAAATCCTAATATCTAAACTCTAAACAATATCTAATTTTTAATATCCAAATGTTTTAAACAAAGTTTTGAATTTTAAATTTAGTATTTTGATATTGTTTAGAATTTAGCATTTAGTGCTTAGAATTTTTGTTTACAACCTCAACGCTTCAAGCCCAGGCATTTGTTCACCTGCTAAAAAAGCAAGCATTGCACCACCACCACTTGAAAGCAGAGAAAAACGATTAGCAACTCCTGCATTTTCTACTACAGCCACTGTATCACCGCCCCCCACAACTGTTACAGCTTTTCCTGTTCGAGACGCAATAATACGCGCAAGTTCTTCACTCCCCTTTCCAAACGGTCCGCACTCATAATATCCAAACGGTCCATTCCACAAAATAGTTTTTGCACCCAGTAATTCTTTTGAGTACATTTTTAATGATGCACTTCCAACATCTACAATCATCTCTCCTTTTTCTATCTCATCTGATCTTACTGTCCTGCTTCGCGAATCTTTTCTACAAGATCGCGCAACAACAACATCAATCGGAAGAATAATTTTTTCACTCCATTTCTTTAATATCTGAGAAGCAAGTTTTGTCTCTGACTCATCAACAACAGATTTACCAAGATATTGATTTTTGTCTTTTGCATGAAAAAAAGTATTCGCAATCGCACCACCAATAAAAACTTTATCAACCATTGGCAATAAGTGCTCCATCAACGACATCTTGGTATTTATTTTAGCTCCGCCTATAAACAAATAAAAAGGTGGTTTTGGTTGTTTTGAAATTTTTTCTAAAACCTGTACTTCATTTAGTAAAAGAGGTCCTGCATAAGAAGGAAATTCAGATGTGATTACATCAATAGATGTGTGAGCACGGTGTGAATCTCCAAATGCATCATTGACATACATATCAGCTAAAGAGGCAAGCTCTTGCGCAAAAGCTGTACTATTCTTTGTTTCACGCGGATCGAAACGGACATTTTCAAGCAATAAAAAATCTCCATTGTTCATTCTTGAAACAGCACTTTGCACTTTTGGTCCAACTACTCCACGCGCCACAGGAACTTTTGTGCCAAGCAAGCTTGAAAGTCTTTTGGCAATTGGCTTTACTGAATATGCTGGAATCACCTTACCGCATGGTCTTCCAAGATGTGTTGCAATAATTACTTTTGCACCTCTTTGAGCAAGCCATTCCAAATCCACAGCAGCACGCGCAACTTTCCCATGTGACCCTTCAATAATTTTCCCTTTAATTAAAGAAACATTCGTGTCAACACGAACAAGAACTCTTTTGCCTTTCAGATTCATGTTGTTACGAAGTGTTTTTAGTTTCATAGCCACTTGTTGTCATTTATTCGACCTAAATTATTTTAGCATGTTTAACGAATATAGATAAATTAGAAACTCACATTTAATACACTTACCTGTGGTGGGTTAAAAAATCGTACACGCGTGCCAATCTCACCAACACCATTTGTTATATAAAGAAAGATGCCCTTGAACACAAAAAGTCCTTTATCATACTCCTGACCAAGCGCATCAGGAATCCTTGGCACAGGACCCAAAAATGGCAAACGAATCTGCCCACCATGAGTGTGCCCTGACACAACCAAATCAGCTTTTTTTGTAACTGTTGCAAGAACAGCATCTGGATTGTGGCTAAGCAAAATCACATTGTCGCTCTTCTCCAACCCTTCAAGGGCTTTGTATAAATCTCCTTCAAACCAGATATCAGAAATACCTGCAATCATAATTTTTCCACCACTAACATCAACTGCCTCATTTTCATTTTCCAAAATCTTTATATCAAGAGACCCGAGCTTTGCAATAACCTCAACTGAAGCATGCGAATGGTACTCGTGATTCCCTGTTACAGCATAAATACCCAAAGGTGCTTTTAAATCACCAAGTGAATCAAAATATTTTACATCTTCCTTTGAGTTCGAAATATAATCACCAACTAAAAAAACAATGTCTGGATCAAGTAAATTAACACGCTCTACAACCTTCTTTGCCCATCCTGATTTTTTATAAGGGCCAAGATGTAAATCACCCACAACAACTGCTTTGAGTTCAATGCCTTGATCTTGAGAAACGACGATTGACTGCTCATCAATAGTCAATATTCTTGGCTCTATCAAACTCCCGTATACAATAATCAAGATAGATAGAGATAATAATAATACAATTAGCCATTTTCGTTTCTTTGATCGAAATTCTTCAAATAAAAAAGCCGCAACGGCAATGCAATAAAACCAGATTATGATTTCAAATGTAATCCACATGCGACTTTATTATTTATTTTTTCTTTGCAATATTTTCTGCCATTTCTATCAAATGAAACGAATACCCCCACTCATTGTCATACCAAGCCATTACTTTTACAAGATCACCATTAACAACTCTGGTCATATCAAGGTCAACTATGGCAAGGTGTGGATTGCCAATAAAATCAGATGACACAAGAGGCAGGTCAGTAACATCTAAAATACCTTTCCATCTTTTTGTTTTTGAAGCTTTGATAAAAGCGTTGTTCACTTCTTCAACTGTAACATTTCGAGATAGTAAAAATGTTACATCAGAAAGCGAAACATCAACCATTGGCACACGGATTGAAACTCCGTCAAACTTGCCACCAAGTCCATCAACAGCTTGTGTTGTGGCTATTGCTGCTCCTGTGCTTGTTGGAACAATATTTACAAGTGCAGATCTTGCTGCGCGTAAATCATTTGGTTTCAATTTTGGTGGAAGACCATCTATAATATTCTGCTCCATGGTTGTAGCATGAACTGTTGTTAACATTGCTTTTTCAACTCCAAAAGCTTCTTTCATGATTTGTGTAATCGGAGCTACACAATTTGTAGTACATGATGCATTGTTAATTACCTTGTCCTTCTTCCCGATTGCCATGTGATTGACACCCATCACGTGAGTAGGAGCATCTTTTGACGGAGCAGAAATCACAACATATTTTGCTCCTGCTGCAAGATGCATGCTTGCATCCTTTAGCTCTCGAAACCTCCCAGTTGATTCAATGACCACATCAACCTTGTGTTTTTTCCACGGAAGTTTTGAAGGCTCTTTTTCTGTGTACACTGGAATCTTTTTCTTATCAATAATAATATTATGTGCATCAAATTCAACTTTATGCTCCCACTTAGAAAATACAGAATCATACTGTAAAAGATGAGCCAAAATTCTTGGCTCAGTTAAATCATTAACCGCAACGAATCTGACGTTTTTATTATTCCATCCAGCTTTTAGAGTTGTTCGCCCAATGCGCCCAAATCCATTAATCGCGATATTTATCATATTTCAAATGATTATTCTTAACTCAATTATTATACCACTTCCAGTCCAATCAAAAAACCACTCAGGCTTGGCCTGTGTGGTTTATAATCCCTTATCCAATCTGCAATCTGCAAAAATTCGCAATCTGCATGTTTTCGCCAAGCTTGGCAACAGCCTCTTTAACTAGATCTTCAATTGTTTTGTCCTCATCTTTAATAAACGACTGCTCAAGCAAAACATTCTCTTCATAAAATTTCTCAAGTTTCCCCTCGAGAATTTTTTCAATTACATCAGCTGGTTTGTTTTGATTTTCCATTTCTGCACGATAAATTTCCTTTTCCTTTTCAACCACTTCCACAGGAACATCTGCACGACTGAGATATTCAGGCGACATCGCACAAACATGCATTGCTATATCATTACACAACTCAATAAAATTTTCATTTCTTGCCACAAAATCAGTTTCACAATTTATTTCTACCAATGCCCCAAGTTTTCCTGTTGAATGAATATAAGCGTGTACGCGACCTTCTTTTGTTTCGCGTTCGGCTCGTTTTGCTGCTTTTGCAATTCCTTTTTTGCGAAGCAGCTCTGATGCTTTCTCAAGATTCCCATCCACCTCTTCAAGAGCTTTTTTTGCATCCATCATTCCAGCACCAGTCATCTCGCGCAACTGCGCGACGAGTTTAGCGTCAATAACCATATTTATATTACATTATTAGTTTTTTGTTTTTCTTGTATTTTTTCAACATTAATCGGACTAGCTTTCCCCTCTTTGATTGCTTCTGCAGCAAGTTTTAATACAAGCTCAATTGCTTTAACAGCATCATCATTCCCCGGGATAATATAATCAATTAATTTTGGATTTACATTTGTATCACACAAAGCAATAATTTTTGCACCAACTGCCCTTGCCTCTCTGACTGCTGTCTTTTCTGTTGTTATATCAATAACCAAAACAGCTTCTGGAGTTTTTTCAAGATTCTCAATTCCTCCAAACTTTCTTTGCATGTCAATAATTTTGCGATCAATAAGCAGTCTTTCTTTTTTTGTATATTTTCGTAATTCACCTTTATCGCGTTGATCTTTAAGAGTTTTTAACTCCTTAAGCTCCTTTTTAATTTGATGGTAATTTGTAAGAGTCCCGCCAAGCCATCGCTCATTTACAAACGGCATACCACAATCAGTAGCAGCATCATCTATTGGTTTTTTAGCCTGTGGCTTTGTTCCTACAAATAAAACAATACCACCTCGTGCGACAATATCCTTAATACAAACAAGAGCTTTTTCAAGTTGCTTTTGTGTGTTTTCAAGGTTTACGATATGAATTCCGCTTTTTTCTCCAAAAATATATTCTGCCATTTTTGGATGCCAGCGTGAACTTTTGTGGCCAAAATGCATTCCTGATTTAAGCATTTCAACCAAACTTGGTAAATTTGGCATATTCCTTTTTGATCCACAGATTACCGTGGATGATTACTTCGGTGGCACCTAAGGGCCCCAATGGGGAGGATTCTATTAGTGTTTTTCCACCTGATTTATTAATTACTACGATGGCGCGAAGTATATAGGAAATGCTACGAAAGGTCAAGGAAAACAAAAAAGCGCCACGAGTGTGGGCGCTACGTTATTGGTTGCCTACTTCTTGGCGTTTGGATTCAAGCAGACTTATCCTATCCTCTGGCTTCACATCATCTGAATCCCATAAATGAACATGCAGGAGATATATTGTTAGGCTGATCAAATCAAGGAAGTGTGTCGTTGTCTCTTCAGTTCTCAAAGGTACAACAAACGCAAGAAAAAGCCAGAATGCAATGGAAAAACTGAAGACAGCACTAAATATTCTTCTAACTGCCTGAAAAACAGCTGCCTTTACAATCAAAATTGGATCAGCAGCATATCCAAGTCCTTCCTCAAATCTTTCGCTTGCTTTTTTCAAAGCTGGAAACATGGAGTATGGATACAAGTAGACAGCTAAAATCATTGCAAAAAACATAACATCAACAATGATCATAGCTCCGGTTAAACTACTCTTGCTTGTTAAAAACAAAAATATTCTCGCCAAGATCACAAACACTACTGAAACGATATGCGCCTTTGCAAAAAAGCAAATCAGATCAAACCGGTTCCAGTGCAACCATGTTTGAATCCATTTAAAGAGCGGGTTCATGACTCGCCTGTGTAGCCATTTGTCATATGATTCGAGCAGGTTCATATCAACCTCCTGTCTGTCATTTCAAGACTTGAAATAATAGCTTAAATGACACATGTTGTCAAACGTGTATCTGGATCATCTGATAGACTAACAAAGGTAAACCCATCAAAATCATGCATATTCTTGACATCATAATGTGTAATTGATACAATCTTGCCACCTATATGAAAAAAGATATTCACCCAGATTATTATAAAGATGCTAAGATTTCCTGCGCTTGCGGAGCTGTTTTTAATATTGGCTCAACTGTAAAAGAAATCCAAGTTGAAATTTGCTCAAACTGCCATCCGTTCTATACTGGTAAACAAAAAATTGTTGATACTGCACGACGTGTTGAAAAATTCCAGGAGCGTGTTGCAAAAAAAGCATCAAGCACTGTTAGTAAAAAGGTAAAACACGCAAAAAGAGCAACAAAGAAAACACCAGCAATAAAAGAAAAATAACTGTATTTATTATCAAGCACCTCTCTTTTTCGGGGTGCTTTTGATATACTTAACCATGACAAACCTCATTCTTTACTAGTATATAATATGGATCTAAAAAACGAGCTACAAAATAAAATAAAACTATTGAAAAAACTGGAAGCCAAACTTGCTGATCCAGCAATTTTTTCTGATCCAAAAAAAATAAGAGAATTGAATGAAGAATACTCTGATGTGAAGTCAATCGTTGCGGTTGGTGAATTATATATCAAAGCAGTTGATGATCTTAAAAGCGCAAAACAAAGCTTGGATGAATCTCAAGAAAAAGATTATATTGATATGGCCCAAGAAGAAATTGATTCTTTGACTTCAAATATTCCAGAACTTGAAGAACAATTTGTTCAGGCTCTTGTTCCACCTGATCCTTTTGACAGAAGAAATATCATTGTTGAAATTCGTGCTGGAACCGGGGGCGATGAAGCAGCACTTTTTGCTTCTGATTTATTTCGGTTGTACACACGATATGCAGAAAAGAACAAATGGAAAACCTCGCTTATTTCTTCAAGCCAAAATGATATCGGTGGATTTAAGGAGGTTATTTTTTCTGTTTCAGGACAAAATGTTTATAGCAGAATGAAATATGAAAGCGGGGTTCATCGTGTTCAACGCGTGCCAGATACTGAAAAGCAAGGGCGCGTACACACATCAACAGCCACTGTTGCGGTTTTGCCTGAAGCTGAAGAAGTTGATATCCACATTGATCCAAAAGATCTTAAAATTGAAGCAACAACCTCAACAGGAGCTGGAGGCCAAAGCGTAAACACAACGTATTCTGCAATTCGTATTACTCACATCCCATCTGGCACAATGGTATATTGCCAAGATGAACGAAGCCAGGCACAAAATAAAGAAAAAGCTTTGCAGGTAATACGCACACGTGTTTTTGCTGCTGAGCAAGAAAGGCTGCAAAAAGAAAGATCAGAACAAAGAAAAGGACAAGTTGGTACAGGAGAACGGTCAGAAAAAATCAGAACATACAATTACCCTCAAGATAGAATTACAGATCACAGAATCAACGAAAATTTCCATAATTTACCTGAAATTATGGAAGGAGAGCTTGATGAAATAATTGAGAAACTGAAGGCTCTTGACAGAAATATAAAATCATCTATAATGTGATCCACTTGGGAACAGTGGTTATATTTGTACCTTGAGGCCCCCACCCCAAAAGTACAAGCAAAACTTTTTGTTCTCAGGTGGTGGGTGTCGACTGTGGCGTGAAAACCACAGCCGACACTCTACCACAAAATCTAACTGGTGCATTTTGGCAACATTTTGCACCATAAAAAGAGCGCTACCCCTTGCGCTCAGGGTGGTGATGAGCCTAATTCGTAAAAGTCTTAGGCTCTCCCACCTAACATAAAGCTAATTAGTCTTCGAGTAGTGCAAAGGTTGATGCCCTGCATCCCAAGCAGGAGTCCTGCCATCAATCTGAGCATTTCAATCCCCAGAGAACACGGGGCTCCATTCTCTGGGGCTTTTTTTTGGAGCGTTTAAAACGTTAAAAGCGTTTAAGGTGTTAAAGTTGTTTAATGTGTTTAAATCGTACAATTTCAACGATTTTAACAACTTAAACAAATGAGGCCAAAGGCCGAATGATCCACCCTAAAAAAAGTTATCCCCAATTTGTGAATAAAAAAGTGGATATCCACAGATATTGCCTTGACAGGTTTTTAGCACTCGCGTATAATCCATATTACCGCTCAAGGAATGGTCATGGCGAATGCGAAAGCTTAGCTAAGACCTGACCTAGAGCAGATGTCCCTTGCAGATATAATCTGTTCGTTCCAAAAGGTGGAGTGAAACCATGGGTGGAAACATCAAGGTGGAACTTTGAAGCCATGCGGATAAAACGAATGGATTAAGGTAAGGCAGATGATGCACTAACAGGAAACCTTCGGGTGGACTGTAGACGCAACAAACTTGGGCTCGAAAGAGAACAAGGGAGAAGCAGAGGAGAACAGAGATTCTTCTTCGGAAGGAAAACTGTGATCCAGTGTACAAAAGCCAAGCCCGCCAAAGCAATAGGTTGATGAAGGCCTTTTGAGGAATGGACTCTTCGGAGTTCAAGCCACAGAAGGTCTGGTGATGCCTAGAGCTAAGGTGAAAATCTGCAAGTCTGAGCAAAACTCTTTATACAAACAGCTGTCAGAGATAACATCAAAGACTAGCGCAAATGCAAGGAATCCTTGAGAAAACCAGGGAGGAAAAACTTGTTGTAAGAAAGGGAAACCTGGAAAGACAACAAGAAGAACTTCAAACCGCAGTCCAGAACGAGGACGGCAAGGAGATCGTAAACCGTTATCCGAAAGGAAAACGGCGAAAAGAACTTCGAGCCAGAATCAAAAAGGACAGCAGTATGAAGAAAGGGAGCGAATAAAACGAACTATCCGCTAGGGAAACCTAACGGAGAGTAGGAAAACTACCCAGGAAACTGGGGAGATCGTAACCAACCTACAATGGTTAGTAACTCGGATGAGGGTAACACCTCACTTTGTTAAATCCAGCAGCGATTTAAGCCGGACTGGAATAAACAGAGTATCTACCTCTCAAAAGTGATCAGCAAAGTCGTAAGACCTAGCAGATCATGAAGGATTGCAGTGTCTTCGGACAAAGCGAACCGCGAGAGTAAAGATCACTTGCAAAGATAGGTGGTGTCATTGAGGGTACTTGTACCCACCGTGGCATTAAGCCATCTTGAAAAAGCGTGAAAACTGTATGTAATAAGAGGGGTCTTGCGCCTACAAGCAAAAGACCTGGGACTCAGATAGTGATGCGGTGATGCGATTGGTCGCAGAAAGGAAGATTAACGGTTTCGGCCGGGGACCTGATAGGAGCAATCCTTGAAGGAAATCATCCTGAAGCAACCATGAGCACACCCATCACTGGACAACCCTACACTCTCGAGCCTTTGAAATATAAGGCTCTTTCTTTTTGTTGAAACACATGATATTGGCGATCTCTCTCCGCCAAAGCCGGATCAGCCTCTGACTGAGGATCGTGGAGGCCCTGCCCGTACAACAGGCTTTTTTAATTTATGGTATCATCTTGAATATCAATGTAGACCTATGAATGTAATTGAAGCCCTCCAGTGGGCAAATGTAAAACTTAAATCCATTCCTCAAGACCAAAATAAAAATAAGACGAAAACCGACTCGTCCATGCTTGATGCTGAATTAATTCTTTCACACTCTCTTCACATCTCACGTACTGAATTATTTTCTAATCTAAATAGAATATTAACAAAACAAGAACAAGACGACTTTGGTAAATTACTTAATCGAAGACTAAATAACGAACCAATTGCTTATCTTATTGGTAAAAAAGAATTTTATAAAAGATCCTTTATTGTAACTGGCGATGTTCTTATTCCAAGACCTGCTACTGAAACGCTAATTGAACAGGCTCTTGAGACAATCAATGAAACGGATATGAGCCATGACTCAATCCTATTTGCTGATATTGGAACAGGCTCAGGAGCAATTGCTGTAACTCTTGCTTGCGAAACATCCATTCCTGTTATTGCATCAGATATTAATAAAACAAGTTTGGAAATTGCAAAACAGAATGCCCAAAAACACGGAGTAATTGATATTGTTGATTTTAAAGAAGGAAACCTTGCAGAACCAATAATTAGACTTTTCAAACAACTACAAAAAACAAATACAGTAATTAAACACTTAATCATTTGCGCCAATCTACCTTATCTTTCAATGAAACAAATGGAAAATGCACAACCGGATATTCTACACGAACCAGAGCAAGCGTTGATTTCTGGCATTGACGGGCTTGATGCATATTTTGAATTGTTTAAACAGCTCTATGAAAACCGAAACACATTTCCAAACAAACTGACAACAATTATTGAAATAGACCCATCACAATCAAAATCAATAATTTCACTTATCAAACACCGCTTTCAATCAGCTGAAATTGAAATAAAAAAAGACCTCGAGGGTCACAATAGAATTGTTACTGCTATAATTTAAATTATTCTGTTTCAAGCCAACTGCTATCCCCTATTATTTCAATCCATGTGTTGCCTGGATTTAAATATATTTCATCATTGCTTTCTGGCCAATAAAATTTCATTCGCTCTTCAGCGGATTTTTTTTCCCATTTTATTTTTTCTGCTTTTCCAGCATTATCACCCTGTGAAAGCAGATATCCAACACCATCCCCTATTGTGTCAATGTGTCTGCGACCAATCTTATCAGTAACCTCAATCTCCATTTCAAGAATAAGTACGTTATCTGCCAAAATCATTTCATTTTCTCGTGTTTTATGAATCACACCATTTTGAACGCGTACAAACTTTTTAATCCCTTTATCAAATTTCCAAACAATCTCATATCCAGACCCAGGAAATGAAACACTAACCTCATTAGCATCAACTAAAAATTCTTCTTGCGAATCTGTTTTTTCATTAACCGCCTCTTGTTGTTTGAATTTCCAGAGCGAATAATCAATCTGTGGTACCTTATCTTTTGCTAAGGCTTGATCATACGCACGATTTAATTCTTCTGTTGATATATAAACATTATGAGGAGCAAAACGCGTACCATTTTCTCTCCAAAAATGATCACCATTCCAATATTCATTTAAATCAAATACTTGCCCACGAGCTAATATATCAAGCGCCTCTGGAGAACCCCCAACATGTGCGAACATTGCATCAAGCCCAGCTACCCAATCTATAAAATAAGGTCGAGCAGACCGCACAGGTCCAATCACATCAACCTTTTCATTGATGTCAAAAAAAGAAAGCAATCTGGTTATTCCACCCTCTACAGGCGCTTCAATAACCAAAAAGGCTTTATCAACCCCAGAAAGCGGTTGCGCGTCTATGTGATTGTCAACAACAACAGCAAACACCTGAGGTAATTTCTCTATTTCGTTTTCTATCATAACACCTGTGAGCGGATGCTGATACTCTAATTGTTGTTCATTCTTAACTTCTTGCGGAACAGAAAAGAAAATCACGCTACGAAACGCGTATATGCCAAGGGCAATCGCGGCCACGAGCGTGATTAAAATCCAAATTGGATATTTTTTAAAAAAATTATTTTTCATCTTTTTTGTCTTCTTTTTCTGTTTCAGCACCTTCTGTAACTTCTTCATCACCTTCTTTCTTTTCACCTTCAACCTCTGGTTGAACTACTGGTTCAACTGCTTCATCAAGCTTAGCCATCTCAGTATCTGAACGAGGAGGACTTACAAGAGCAACGGTCAAATCAGGTTTTTCAAGAATTGTGATACCTTCTGGAACAATAATATCAGAAATATGAACAGCGTCGTCGAATGTTGCGAGTGTTGATAAATCTACATCAATATAACTCACAAGATCCTTTGGAAGCGCTCGAACCAATACTGATTCCTGTGGTGAAACAAGAGTTCCACCCAAACCCTTTACAGCAATAGACTCACCAACAAAACGAAGCTTAACATCTGCCTCAATTGGCTTGTTCATATCCACTGCAAAAAAATCAATGTGAATCACTTCATCACGAAGTGCATCAATCTGATAATCTTTTATCAGAACATTAACAGCTTTATCGCCTTCAATGCTTAATTCAACAATCGTACTTTCGCCTGCTTTTTCGTACACTTTTACAAATTCATTTCTATCAACAGAAATGTTCAATGGGATTTCAACACCTGCTCCGTATACAACCGCAGGCACTTTCCCCTCTCCTTTAATAATATATGTTTTTCGCCCTTTTTGCTCTCGCTTTTGGGCATTTAGTGTTTTGGTTTCCATAATTTCTTTATAAATCTAAGTGGCAGTATTTTGCCTTATTGTGCTGATGATGTCAAGCACCTGTTCAGTCATGAAGCACCTTGCCCAACCTGTCATCCTGAGGAGCGAGGCCAAAGGCCGAGCGACGTAAGGATCTCATTGTTTGTTCAATGGTATTATTACGTCGCCTCGCCATAGGCTCGGCTCCTCATAATGACAACATAATTTCAAAACCGACCCTGTGGTCGGCTTTTGTTTTTTTATTAATTCAAAGACTTTTCCACAAAATCATTTTGCCATCCTTTTTTATTAAAATATGCATGCACATTTATAACATCATCTGTAACGATTCTCTGGCGAGTTTCAAAATTCAACACATCATCATAAGAAAGATCAGTAACTATTCCGACTGAACTTGCGCCTATTTGATTTACCAAAACAACTGCCAAAATTGAGTTTTTGCATTTGTTGCATGTCATGTGCATTAAATGTGTCTGGCCCTGTTCACGCACTACTCTTGCGCTCATGGGCTTGTACTTTGACTCACACAGCGGGCAGTATGTAATGAGCTTTAGGCTCTCTGACCAATCATTATTTTCTTGTTCCATACACCTTAAGGATAACATGTTTTGTGTAGGGACGCCATTTATGGCGTCCGAAAGTTATGGAAGCAATGAACCACAAGCCTGTCATCCTGAGGACGAGCGCAGCGAGGACGAAGGATCCCATTGCAATGAGATTCTTCGTCGGCTTTGCCTCCTCAGAATGACAGGAAAAGAAACAAAAAAGCACCGACTTTCATCGATGCTGAGAGAAATAATGCTATTGGCATATGTCTGAAGCGTCGAACCTGCCTGCTTGCACAGGTTCAAGTGTTACTGTTGACTCACCAGCCTGATCCTTCTGAGAATCAAGAGCAAGAGAAAGAGCTCCCTCAAGCGCAACCATCATCTGCAGAGCAGTCATCTTTGTGGTGACATGGGGCATTGTCACATCACCAACCATTTCCGCGTGTCGTTCACGCTCTTCCTCATCAAAGAACCGCACCAAAAGACGACCAGCCAGAGTGAGAAGAAGTTGGCCATACACAGAATTGCCAAGCGTGCCACGATTCTCTCTATGAAATACCACAAATCCAGAAAGAAGTCTGCAAATTTGCGAAAGACGTTTGTTCAGGCTGTAGATTTCACTGCTCTTTTCTTCGATCTCGTGGTGCCTTTGGACTAGTCTGCGAAAAACAGCAACTCCATCCTGTACCATGCGCAATGCTACCTCAGCCTCTTCACGAACCCGTACACCATTCTTATCATCAAGCACAACGTAGGTGGGAATTGAGCCAATGAATCCATCGATCCGAATCAATTGCCAATTTTCATCTGGTCTGTGATTGGTGATCCGACTATTTCCCCTACCCATCTCAAAAATGAAAACCTTTTTCTTCCTAAGATCAGCATCTGGGCCAAAGTACAAACTGGCCATTTCAAATGGATTGCTCCAGTGCCTGTGGTAAATACCATTTTGGTCAAAGAAACCATAGGCCGTGCGTTTAATAAGCTTGATCACACGCAGAGCACCCCACAGTCCAAACACAATCGCAGAAAGTGTAAGTACAATTCCTGCAACATGATTTGCAAAACCAAACCACCATTTGTCTTGCAACTGTAGTTTAAGAACAAAGAACAACCACACAGCTATTACAGACAATCCAAACAAACTCACTTTTAAAAGACCGCTTGTGAGAACGTCTGGAATGAAACCTATGCTGTTGGAATTTGCCCTCTCACACTCTCCACACTTTGCCA
>JBDRLV010000080.1:0-5002 GCA_043812755.1 Patescibacteria group bacterium
GCAAAGATGATTATAATAATAAGGAAAACCCTCAAAGAGTCTTTAGTAATGAAATTGTTATTAGGAAAATAAATTCAAACGTAGATACAGTTATTAAAGCGTGTAAAAACAATTCTGGTAAAAACGGTCTTGTAGAATGTATTTATATTGCTGCCAAAAACTCAATAGACGACTTAGATCTCGCTGTAGATTTATGCAAAGAGATAGAAAACATGAACCATGGGTTTAAGGATTGTTACATAGGAGTTGCATTGATGTTAAGAAAAGCGGGTCAAGATAATAAGGTGGATTTTGTTTGCAGTAATTATAAGGACAAAAACAAATTAGACGAGTGTCTTTCTATAGGGGTAAACGATTAAACGTGTTTGACTAAGGAGGTTTTTGTATTTTTAGATACCATATCGTGTGTCATTTTGTCTCATTTTCAAAAAATACCCCTGACCCACATGCCTGAAATTCGCCTCTTGAAACAGATGCAAAAAAGCCTTATAATGCTTGGCGTACTGTAGTACTAAACCCGAGTACACCGCCATATAAAAACATCCAGCAACGCTGGGTGTTTTTGTATTAGGAAATAAAGAGAGTTCGAGTCCAAATGGGATTTCAGGAAGTATTTTCCCACTCAGCCAGTTGTGTATAGGCATATTGTTCTCTTTTTGGTATAATACCTCTATAAATTAACCTCTTAAAAATATGGAGGAAGCAATGATTCAAGAAGCTGGACTTGGGGAAGTCTTGGTTCGATGGGAAGTTGATGAATACCCAAAACACCAGAGGTCAGCACTTTGGTTTACAATTTCAGGAATAATTGGCATTGTTTTGATAATATACGCAATAGTAACAGCGAATTTTATTTTTGCAGTTATTATTTTAATGATCGGTGTGATTATGGTTGCCTCAAGCATGAAAGAGCCTGACAAGCTTAATGTTGTGATTACTAACACTGGAATTGTTATAGGAGATCTATTTTATAGCTATGTTGGAATTAGAGATTTTTCTTTGGTTTATAATCCTCCTCACACTAAATTGCTTTATCTTGATTTTGTAACAGCTTGGAGACCTATGATTTCTGTGCCACTTGAAAATGTTGATCCAAATGAAGTGAGAGAAAGGCTGATTCCATTTTGTATTGAAAACTTGGAAAGATCAGAAGAACGAATCATTGACATTTTTAGAAGAAGGTATAAACTGTAGCCGGACAGAAGCATTTACACAAATGAGTCCTATGAAAGTAGGACTTATTAGTTACATACGCGCTCGTAGCTCAGTTGGATAGAGCGTCGGCTTGCGGAGCCGGAGGCCATAGGTTCGAGTCCTATCGGGCGCACCACAATAAACAGGTAAGAGCCTGTTTTTTTATGTCAGCTCAAAGCTCAGTTTCCGCCAAAGGCGGACCAGCCTCTGGCTGGGGATAGAGCGTCGGCTTGCGGAGCCGGAGGCCATAGGTTCGAGTCCTATCGGGCGCACCAGATAAAACGCTTAAAATTGGCGATCTACTCGTCCTTCGTCTCACAAGGTCCTCATCATACGTTTATGTACGCTTCGGACTTTGTGTGACTGCAGGACTTCGTATCTCATCCAATTTTAAGCGTTTTATTATTTATTTGATTGCGATCTGTTTTTTAAATCTCCCCTTACCAAGGGGGGATAAAAGGGGGGTCTAATTCGATTCGCTAGACCCCTCCTTAACCTCCCCTTACTAAGGGGAGGCGACAAGGCATTTTCTTGACAATAAGTCTGATTTTTAATATATTAATTACCTGCCAGTCGTTTTGATTGGTAGATTAAACCGCGTAAGTGTGGCAGTGATGTCAGCTTGCGCCATTATCCGATCCGTGTGAGCGGTGAAGGAGAGAGTTATGGACATTTCAGTAGAGAGCATCAGAAGAGCATCAATGGCGCAGGAACACATAAACGTTGTGCGTAATCGAATCAAACAGCTTATGTCTGCTGTTCGTAGCGAGATCAAATCACTGGGCAACATCAGAAATAAAGATTGGCGATATCCAGAGCAGGGGGCTGTGATTGCGACAAATTCAGGTGTTACGATAAGACTTGCTAGCGATGCGTTTGTTATAGATGCTGGAGCTGTTTATTTCATCAGAAATGTACTCATCCCGCTTGAATCGACAAGCTATTTGCCATGTCGATTCACGATCAGTAAGGTGGATGGTTCAGATACTATTTATCGAGAGATCGATGCTCTGCCCATAGAGTTTCTAGCAGACATTGACAGGCAACTTGTTCCTGTCGTCGAGATCCTTGTAAAAGCATTTCCAAACATTGGCGAATTGCTCGATAAGCTCGCGTACTTTCAAGCCTAACCACAACTCTCGCAGGTAAACGATTAACGATCACCTGCGATTTTTTGTTTTTTGAAAAATGTTATTTTGGCATACAAACACGTGGGTTCTTTGGTATTATTAGTTGGCATAAAAAAGTCACACTTAAACTACAGCCGTAGTTTAAGTGTGACACATCAGTTGATAAATTGTATAATGGTATTGATTGATAAGTCGCATAACAGTTTTGGGTTTAAAAAGAACTATGTCAAAACGTTTAAACAAAAAGTCACTTACACGCAAAGTCCTTGATGAACTAATTGGATCTTTAGATGATTTTTTTACTACTGGTTTCAATCCAATTGGTGTTGCTAAGTTTGGTGGTGTGCAGGAATTAAAGCGCGTTCAGTATCTAAGGGGTAAGAAACTCGAAGCACAGAATCGGCGTCGTAAAAAACAAGCTTTAGAGCGACTCCAGCACCAAGAATATATTCGTCTTAAACAAAAAGGCCACGAGTTGTTTTTTCAATTGACAGATAAGGGCGTACAACATGCATTAAAAGATAAGCTTCTTAACAATAAAAAGAAATTACCACATGGACAGCGGTGTTATGTGAGTTTTGATATCCCTGAACATTCAAGACATGTGCGTGATGAATTACGGTGGTTATTAAAGCGTGCGGAGTTTATAAAGATCCACCAGAGTCTGTGGTCGTCTGATAATAATGTTGTGGATGAACTCGTTGAGCTTATTAAGGCTTTTAATGTTCAAGATTGGATTCATATATTTGTTGGTGAGTCCAGAACTAAATTAAATGTAAACAGAAAGAAGTAACGAAATTAATTACACACTTAAACTCCAGCCGTAGTTTAAGTGTGACAGAATTTAACGTTTGGTTTTGAGGTTTGGTAATAGTTTTGACAATAGTTCTGTGATGCAATAATGTTGATTTATATAATATTCCATATTTTATATGGCAATTCATTTAAGCAGTCCAGTATCTGATCTGCCAGGTATAGGCGGAATAGCAGTGAAAGATTTACGAAATCTTGGCATTAAATCAGCCCAAGACCTGCTTTTGTATCTACCTTACAGATACGATGATTTTTCAGTTTGCAAAGCAGTTGCAGAGCTTCAGGCAGGTGACACAGTAACAGTGTGCGGGATTGTGAAAACAATAAAAACACGCCCATCATTTAAACGCCAAAGAATGAAACTCACAGAGGCAATTGTTGAAGATAACACAGGGGCGATTAAGGTTGTTTGGTTTAATCAGCCGTATTTGGAAAATACTCTAAAAGCAGGGTCGCGAGTGTCGCTTGCAGGTACTGTTGACGCAAAATACGGGCTTGCGCTTGTTAATCCAATATATGAGCCAGATAGCCCTGAAACAACCCACACAGGGCGAATTGTGCCTGTATATGGGCTTGCAGGCTCTTTGACAATGCGTAAGCTGCGTTCTGCAATAAAAGTATCATTATCTGCAGCAGATGAGCTTATTGAGTGGATTCCAGAGCAGATTATAAATAGTGAGAAATATCAATCCAGAGCAGAGGTAATCAAGAATATTCATTTTCCTGATTCACAAGAGCATCTTAAAAAATCAGTTGAGCAGATTAAATTTCGTGAGCTGTTTTTACACCAAATGATGTTTGCGCAGTTGCGTCTGGAAAAAGATGAAAAAGTGGCACAACCGATTGCGTGTGATTTGCAATGTGTTAACACGTTAATACAGTCGCTTCCGTTTTCTCTTACAAACGCGCAGGAAAGAGCAATCCAGGAGACTCTTGATGATCTTGCACGAGCACACCCAATGAACCGTTTACTTGAGGGTGATGTTGGCTCTGGTAAAACAGTGGTTGCTGTTGTTGCTATTCATCAAGTTTTGTCAGCAAAGCACAAGTGCGCATATTTGGCGCCAACCGAGATTCTAGCGCGCCAACAGCACACAAGTATTGTGAAACTGATCCCTAATGAGAAAATCGGATTATTAACTTCAGCTCAAGTCAAGATCGGTAATGAGCAGTGTAAGCGCGAGGATTTGTTTGAAGCTATAAACAGCGGCCATGTTAAGTGTGTGGTTGGAACACATGCTCTTCTTCAAGATGATGCAATGATTGATAACTTAGCCTTGGTGGTGATTGATGAACAGCATCGTTTTGGAGTAGAACAAAGGCATGCTTTACTTAATGCTGAGGGCAAACTTGCTCCGCATCTTCTTTCAATGACAGCAACACCTATTCCGCGGTCTCTTGCTCTGACTTTGTATGGAGATTTAGATTTGTCTATTATTGATGAAATGCCAAAAGGCAGAAAACCAATTAGGACTTTTTTAGTAAACGACAAGTTAAAGAAGCGGATGTGGGAAAAGGTGCTTGAGCAGATAAAGCAGGGCAGGCAAGCGTATGTTGTTTGTCCATTGATTGATCCATCTGACAAGCTCGGGATTAAGTCAGTTACTGAGGCAGCGCAGGCTTTGAAAAAAAGCATTTTAAAAAATTATCAAGTTGGAGTTTTGCATGGCAAATTGAAATCAGATGAAAAAGAAAAAACAATGCAGGAGTTTGTTGTAGGTAAAACTGATGTGCTTGTAACAACTACTGTTGTTGAGGTTGGAGTTGATGTGCCAAATGCAACTGTTATGATGATTGTTGGTGCAGAGCGATTTGGGCTGGCGCAGTTGCATCAGTTGCGCGGTAGGGTAGGCAGATCTGACATG
>JBDRLV010000081.1:0-2161 GCA_043812755.1 Patescibacteria group bacterium
TACCGGTTTAGCAAACCGGCGCTTTAGACCACTCAGCCATCTCTCCAAAAAATTTACTGGTGCGCCCAAGAGGACTCGAACCTCTAACCGCCAGATTCGTAGTCTGGTACTCTATCCAATTGAGCTATGGGCGCAATCTAATTTTGGTATAATGCAAAGTTTTTAATTTCAAATATTTACTGTACTATATTTAGTGTATTTATGATGCAACATAGAACAGCTAATAACTGTATAAAATATATTATAGGAATAAAATAACAAACTGTAAATCCAATAAACTGTTGTTTCACCCTATAAATTCAGTTTAATTGAGTATCTATTTGTAAACAACTCCTCACTAAAGTGAGAAGCTTTATAATCAACCTTTTTAAGTGGTCGCTACATGCGGACAATTTACTGTGCCCGTTACAGCATCGGCAGACACTCGTGTAGGTGACACTGCAATCCTACGGATATTCTGACTTGCATTTGTGTCATTGACACTTAAGTCACTGTGCCGTTGGATTCCACAAAACTTACATACCAAGCGATGTTTTTGGCGAACTCCCAGCTGCCCACAATTTGCACATATTTGACTTGTGTAGGCAGGATTAACAAACACAACATTCAATCCTACTGCTTGCGCTTTGTATTCTACAAATGCTTGTAGTTGTGCCCAGGACCAACGATGCAAACGCGATCGAATGCGCTTACCTGCCCTAATCCTGCGGCGAATATTTGTCAGTGATTCCATAGCAATCGTGTCACACTCAGTAATTCGCGCTTCTTCAACTATCGCTTTACTTATCACATGATTTACGTACTTTACATGTCGGGCTTCTTTGCCTGAGATTTTCTGCAAGAGCTGCTTAGCGCTCTTGGAACCGTTGGACTGAAGCCTTTTACGCAAAGCTAACGCGCAATCACGATCATGCCGCAACTTTCCACCGCCAAAAAGTCTTCCTGTGGACATTGCAGCCAAATTATTTTCACCAAGATCAACACCCAAGACTTTACCTGCAAACGGTAGTCGTTGGGTATCTGCAATATCAAGCACAAGATTAAAAAACCATTGCCCACTTTTTAATATTAATTCTGCTTCTTTTGGTGCCCTAACCGAAAATAGTTTCGTTGAAATTCTCCTACATTAATCGGTACCAAAATACGCCCTGAAAGTGTATACAGTGATATTGATCCTTCTTTCATCGTTCTCTTGTCAAAGTGAACGCTAGATATTTTCTTAAATGTAATTGTCGGAACTTTTTCGGTTTTCTTAATTTTCAAAACCTTGTAAGCATCGCAAACTGTTCTGATTGCATTGCACACCATTTGTGAACCAAGCCCGTTCGCCTGGCCAAGTCGAATCTGATAGAAGAATGATGGTGTAGACTTACACGATTCCAACAACGTTTCTCCATAGCAATTAATGCAACTGCATTGCACGCCTGATTAAACATTTCTTGCAAATGAGCCAGTGCTGCATGTTGTTCTGGTGTCGTATCTAATTTGATTGAAATTGTGCGAAGCATTTATCGCCCTCCTGCAAGATGTTCGCTTCGCTCAATATAGCGCGCGATTGTTTCAGCACTTACATTACCTGCTGTGCCAACATAATAAGATGGAGACCATAGATGTCCACCCCATAATTCTTTTTTTAATTGAGAGAGCGATAAAGATAGATCTCGCACTATTGTACCTTTAAGAATCTTTACAACAGCTACAACAATAATTGCTGGCGGAACAGTCAAAAGCAAATGGATATAATCCGGTTGAGTCTCAGTGATTATCACAGACCAATCATCTTTCTTACAAATATTATCAATTAACTCAACGTAACATTTATAATGCCTATTTCAAGCTTTTTGGTATATTAGTTTTGCTGTGACTTAAAAAAACAAACGGCGCTTCCTCCCTCGACTGAAGTCGAAGGTTTCCGGCGCTCTGGAAAACCTATGAAGAATGTTTCTACTGGAACAGCCCCTGTAAAAAGAAGTTAATAAAAATAGAATTTTATGTTTTTTTAGGTTTCCAAATTTTTTGGGGGCCTATTTTAATAAAGAATCGATATTTGTTAAGTTTGTTGATTGCTTAAACGACTATTTTCTATTCTTTAAGTGATAATGTTGTTACATACAAGGAAATTGGTGATGAAGATCAAAACGTATTTTTATTTGATTTTTTT
>JBDRLV010000082.1:0-3029 GCA_043812755.1 Patescibacteria group bacterium
CCCACTTTTCAAAGAAGAGTTAGTGGAAGTTGCTGGCGGTTGCGGATCTGCAACTGTGATATTGATTGTAAATTCTCCACCTGGGATCCAAACTTTGTTCTCTGCTGCCAAATAAAATGTTTCTTCATAATTGCCACGCACATTAGGGGCTTTCAAATCAAACAAAATATGCCCCACTTCATTTGGAGCAACTGTAACTTCTTGTAATTTTGTTGGCTGAATATCGCGGAACCATGAGTCTGATTCAAATTCACTGTCGCGATATTTTGGAGAATATGTATAAACTGATACAAATGCGCCCTCATCGCGATACCAAGTTTTATCACCTGTATTTTGAAAACCAATCATGTACTGCTTTGTGGCCCCAGGCTCAATTGTAATTGATTGAGCACCAATCACTTGCATTGCTCTGTAACCCTTTGACATCAATGGTTCTGCTGCAAAAACGCAAGACACGTCAAAGCTGAAAAAAGCGACAGCTAAGAGTGTCGCAATGCCAACTCGCATCAATTTGCGTTTTTTGCCAAAAAAGGCCATATTTATTTTGATTTCTATTACTAGTATAGCAGATTTTTCACCTTTTGTCAACGAGGTTTGTTCACACATTTTGCACAACCATGCACATTAAGACTAGCTAATTATTATTTTTTACGACTCCGAGCATGCCTGAGAAATCCCGGCAGAATTATAAGGGACTTCAGTCCCTGTCTCGAACGGACACTGAAGTGTCCTATAAAAACCAAAATATGACCACCCGGTAGCCGCAGGCTTTTCCGCCTCAGCCAGAGGCTGATCCGCCTCAGCCAGAGGCTGATGGGCCTTTGGCTCAAAAGGCGGATCAGCCTATGGCTGAAGCCTGCGCATTTATCTGCCCAATCGGTAGCCGCAGGCTTTAGCCTGCGCACACTTCGTGATAAACTAATCCTAATATGTCATTTAGATCAATCACCAGAAACTTCTCAATCCAAGCATTTGGGAAAATCCTGAGCGTACTCATCGGGCTTGTTAGTGTTGGAATATTAACGCGTGCCCTTGGGGTTGAGGCTTTTGGAGAATACACAACTGCAATCACCTTTCTGCAATTGTTTGGAGTAATCGTTGACCTTGGGCTTACTCTCACTTTAGTTGTAATGATTTCAGAGGCTGGTGCTGATGAAAAAAGTTTAGTTGGCAATTTGCTTTCCTTGCGCATGCTCTCAGCGCTTGTCTTGTTTGGACTTGCTCCAATAATTGTACTTGGTCTGCCATGGAGCAATACAGTTATTCTTGGAGTTGCAGTTGGAGCAATTGGATACTTTTTTATGAGCGGTGCTTCACTGCTTGTTGGTGTTTTCCAAAAACATCAAGCAATGTGGCGATCCTCTCTTGCTGAACTTTTGTCACGCATTATAATGCTCGGACTCATTGCATGGTTTGCATATTTAGGTTTTGGAGTTGTTGCAATGATTGCAATCATGATTATTGTGAACATTCTCTGGTTTGTTGCAATGATCTGGTTTGCTAAACCGTTTGTTAAAATCCGCCCGCGTTTTGAGCTTGCTGTTTTTAAAAATGCAATATCTCGCTCCTGGCCAATTGCAATTTCTATTTTTTTCAATCTTCTGTATCTCAAAGGAGACATTTTATTTCTTGCATACTTTCGCGAACAGAGCGAAGTTGGCCTCTACGGTCTTTCATACAAAATAATTGATGTACTCACAGCTTTGCCAACAATGTTCATGGGATTAGTTCTTCCAGGACTTGTTGTTGCATGGAGTATTTCTAACCGCGAAAATTTTCGCCATCAACTTAACACCACATTTGATATTTTTATGATCATTGCAATTCCAGTTATTGTTGGAGCACAAGTTGTTTCCGAACCACTTATTCGGTTAATTGCAGGTGATGGTTTTGAAGAGTCAGCTGCTGTAATGAAACTTTTAATTATTGCTGTGGTTGGAGTTTTTTGGGGAACACTTTATGGCCATGCAGTGTTAGCCGTGAAAAAACAACGCGTAATGGTATGGGGTTATTTAGCCACTGCTGTTGTTGCTATTGCTGGTTATCTGATTTTCATTCCAACATACGGTATGTGGGCTGCTGCATGGGTAACAATTGTTTCAGAGCTAATGATTGCTGTTTTGACCTTTATAGTTGTATATAAAGCAACGAAAATGCTACCTGGATTGGCCACTGCTGCAAAGGCTTTGCTGGCCTCAGGGGTAATGTATGTTATTTTGCTAAAATTACCTGAAAATTGGAATGTAATTATTAACATTTTGATAGGTGCTGTAGTTTACTTTATCTTCATGCTAATTGTGCGCGGAATCAAAACACAAAACTTGGCTAATTTAAGTCAAATAGTAAACAAAAAGTCTTGACAAAAAAGCAAAAAAGTGGTATAATTTAGTTCTGAAATAATAATGAATAATTAGGTCTATTTACAATTTGAGTGAGAGAGCCTGACCTGGCAGGAAACCCAGGAAAATCAAGGTTTTTTGGCCTTGAAAGCGGATTTTTGTATGTTTCTCTCGAAATATGTAAAAATCCGCTTTTTGTTCTGTCAAAGCCCATAATCTGATTGTGGTTTTTGACAGAGTCATTGCTTGCCTGATTAACACTTGGGCTAGCGCAAAAAAACAAACGCCACGACAAGCGTGGCGAAGGAGAAAAAAAGTGTTTTACCAGATTTTTGGCGTCGTGATGGTGTCTGGTCTTCTGGCCGGGCTGGTGTACTTGATTCTCAGCCCCTTTTTTGAAGGGGTCGGGAGAGTGACGCTCGAAGAGCGTCAGAAAAAAAATGCAAGGAGGTTGGCCTACATCAAGCGCTAGCCAACACCCTACACCCCTACCGTTCATTCGTTCCTTCTGACTTGTGAGCATAATCACAAGCCATAGATTGGCAAACAATCGTCCTGATCGCAAAGCCAACCTTGCAGTGAGAACCCTTCTCGCTGCCCCACCAGAGATTATAAATACAGACCTGTCATTGCGAGGCCTTAAGGCCGAAGCAATCTTCTTGATTAATAGATTGCTTCGCTCCCGTTGGT
>JBDRLV010000083.1:0-6507 GCA_043812755.1 Patescibacteria group bacterium
CTTTAACATTTTTAACATCTTAACATCAAACAAACTCTACCAAATAAAAACCGCCACGTCTAGATGTCAGCAACGATGAGTACAAGTATGACGTTTTAATCTCTTTTTCTTTTTTTACGTTTTCCTTCAATAGCGCGTAA
This sequence comes from Patescibacteria group bacterium, assembly GCA_043812755.1. Lineage (GTDB taxonomy): Bacteria > Patescibacteriota > Patescibacteriia > UBA9934 > GWF2-40-263 > JBDRLV01. The sequence goes on from JBDRLV010000083.1 coordinate 141, forward strand.
AAAAACCCGAAATCAAATCAACAGCTCGTTGAATGAATAATAAACAATCAATATCAAAACACCAATGCAACAAAAAAACCGCATCTTGGGAGATGCGGTACACATAGAAAGGAACAAACGCCTACTCAGTAGCCTCATGCAACCTTGCAGTAGCACGATCAGCCAGAGCTTTGGACTTAACAGAATCCTTGTCAACAGCCACAAGATTCATCATTGGAGTCCCAGCATGTTTGAGACCGCCAACTAAATGGGGAATCACACCTGGGTTTACTCCATCAAACATCATGTCACCAAGCTGATTCTTCACATCATGAAATGAACGTAATGGACTACCCTGCTTTGGATAGAACTCTTTGATCGTTACAGCACCTTCTTCAGCGCCAGCCCACTGCGGATTTGTCAAAACCTGTTGAAGCGAGCGTAAGCCAAACAAAGAAAACGTAGGTCTTGCGTTGATCTCAAGCAAGTGTTGAAAGCCTGATGTCTTGTTGATAAGAACATCAAACACGATATATCCGCGAGCACCTATTGCATACAACGCACTTGCAGCAGGAGCTGTCCATTCGCGAAGATGCGCGATCTCTATTTTCTCCAAATCAAGAAACTCATCATTTGGGTAAGCAATTGTATTGCTGTCCCAAACCACGCGCATGTCTTTGAACCCGCAACCCTGACGGCTGACATGCAAGAGCTTCACGCCCTGCTTAACATCAAGCAGATAACAAACACTTGCAGGGACATGCGTGCTTGTATCCATAAAAGCCTGCTCAACAATGATCCGACTTGCACCGTTCTTTGCAATACCAAGCAAAAACTCACGCAAGCGCTCAAGCTGATGTGAATCGCCCATGTCATCAACATACAGTTGCTTTGCACCAGACGCTGCGTCATCGCCTTTGAACGCCCATTGCGTCATTGGATTGCCTGGTGTTTCTTTGCTTTCTTTAAGCTGAGCAACCGCACCAAGCACAGCATCGTAATCAGCAGGACAAACACGGTAGGGCAGGAAAAACCTTGTTCCCCAATGTTTATCACCACCAAGGCCAGCAAGCAGTCTGCGCTGATCAATCTTTCGATTCAAAAGCGCTGCGAGAGTTGGGTAACTGCTGTTTACCTTGTCATCCCAAGTAATGCCAGCTTCACAAAGAAGCTTTCCCTCAAGATGCTCTTCTGGTCTGAAAAACTCAATCCTGCTTGCTTCCCTTAACATCCTAACAATAGAAGGATCGGTTCTCATGCCATCAACCAAACTGCGACCTTTCACAAACCTCACATGAGCTGGTCCCATTTTGGCAGTGCTTTGCAACCACGCAAGATGATCTTCATCATCGCGAGTTGGCTCAGGAAGAATCACACAAGTTTCATCTCCGTCTCCGCCTAATTCAGGAACAGAAGGCCCGTATGTAAGGGCGCGTGATGGGAAATCAGTAAGCGGATATTTGTTGCCGAGTACTTCAACATAAGCATCGTAACCGTGTGCCGAGGCATACATGCATTTCACCCCTTTTGTGAAAGACCCCTGAACAACCCTCAAATACTGGGAAGTTCACAAAAAGGCACAGAATACCCTTTTGCAAACCTCACAGTATACAAACTATAAAATACGCGATTATGCATATATTAGTCAAATGTCATTCAAGACAACTAAATATACATCAAAAAAACCGCGCGTAGCGGTTTATGATCAAAAAATTAACCAAAACCGTCACGCATGGCTCCTAAAAAACCCAAAGTTAAAATTTATTACTTTATTGATCATATCTACAAATTATTATATACGAATTAAAAATAATGTCAATGACACAAAATGGTGATATAATTTTAATATATGAAAGACTCAAAACCTTTTCCACAGGCCTTGCCACTAAAAAAACTAATAGGACCAAGTTTTATTATCCTTGCTCTTGGGCTTGGCTCTGGTGAAGTAATCTTGTGGCCATATTTGGCTTCAAATTTTGGATTTGGAATAGCGTGGGGTGCGCTCGTTGGAATTTCTTTTCAATATTTCATGAATATGGAAATTGAGCGCTATGCGCTTGTGAAGGGTGAAAGTGTGTTCGTGGGGATTGCAAAATTCTGGCGACTTGCTCCTACTTGGTTTATTCTTTCAACTTTTGTTGGGTTCGGTCTTCCAGGAATAATCGCAGCATCTGCAAAAGTACTCTCTTCAATAATTGGAGTTGAAGACTTTCGATGGATTGCAATTATCTTTTTAATTATTATCGGCTTGATATTAAGTAGTGGAAAAACAGTTTATGGCATGATGGAAAAAATAACCAAGACAATAATAATTGTTGCAGTACCAATAATTTTTATTCTTGCGATTCTTCTGAGTGATCCTTCAGACTGGACGCATCTTGCACAAGGCCTTGTTGGACGCGGTGATGGGTATAACTTCTTGCCAGAAGGAATCGCGATCGCTGCGTTCCTTGCTGCATTTGCATACGCTGGTGCTGGTGGAAATTTGAACCTGACACAATCAATTTATGTAAAAGAAAAAGGATATGGCATGGGAAAATACTCGCAAAAAATAACAGGACTGTTTAAAAAACAAAAGCACGAAGACATTCAACTAGAAGGTGTTGGGTTTGATAATGAAAAAACTGCTGAGATAAATTTTCGAGTTTGGTGGAAACGAGTTGGTATTGAACATGCTATTGTGTTCTGGTTTGTTGGTGCAGTTTCTATAATGCTATTGATGATGCTTGCCTATGTAACGACTTTTGGAACTGAAGGAAATGCTGAAGGGATCAATTTTGTAATCAATGAAGGTTCTGCAATAGGTGCTACACTTGCTCCGTGGGTTGGGATATTCTTTTTAATAGCAGTGACTGTAATGTTGTTTCAAACACAACTCGGAGTAATGGATTCAACATCGCGTATAATGGCAGAGAATACTGCAATTGCAAAAATGGCCAAAAGCGGAAACAAGAAAATCAACCTTTCAAAAATTTATTTTTTATTCGTGTGGGCGCAAATTGCTTTTGGCATTATCTTGTTCTTGTTTAACATTTCTGAGCCAAAAACCTTGATCATCCTTGGAGCCTGCATCAATGCAGTCGCAATGTTTGTGCACACTGGGCTTGTTTATATGCTTAACCGCAAAACCATGCCAGCATTTGCCCAAGCAGCTTTGTGGCGGAGGATTATCATTGGCCTGATATTTGTATTTTTTGGGTGCTTTAGTGCGTTTGTATTAATTGATAAATTGTTCTAAACTCGAAATTAGGAGGCTGACATGAGAAAACTCTTTAGAGGCTGGTGGCGAAAATTAGCTTCAGATCCAATGATAGAGTATTTCCTGTCTTTTTTGGAATCTGTGCGTGCACAAGGCCGCTATGAAGCTTGGATCAAAAAGAATCCACATATGCGGATTGAAAGCTCAAGACCATCAAACTGATGGCCTCTTTTTATTACGAACAAAAACCACCGGAGCATTCCGATGGTTTTTGTGGTACGCCGTGCAGGATTTGAACCTGCGACCTAGTGGTTAAGAGCCACCCGCTCTACCAGACTGAGCTAACGGCGCGTGTTTGTCGGCATCTCATCAAATTTTACAATAATCCGAATGCTATTTTGGTGCAAAAAGAATAACATGAGAATTGACAAAAGTCAACATTTCTGATAGTATTTCGTCGTGGTTAATGATATTAAATACCTTTCAGAATACACAATAATGGGGATGCTATAATTTCGGGTGAAACGCTTGAAAATGGATGAGATGCGAAGTCTTGGAGGCGAACAAAGGCCGAGCCGTACCAAAATGTACGGTGAGAACTTTGTGAGCCGAAGGACGAGCAGATCGCCATTTTCAAGTGTTTCACAACAGGCGGGCGTAGCTCAGTTGGATAGAGCGACGGTCTTCGGAACCGTAGGTCAGGGGTTCAAATCCTCTCGCCCGCACCACAAAAACATTCGGATCAATCCGGATTTTTTTGTTTTAATTAAACCAAACAAAAAAGTCACCGAAGTGACTTAAAGAAAGATCATACGCGAGAAACAAAACCTGCAGCTATGAGAACCTCTTGCGGGCATTCAACTGGTTCCCAGCCGATTGTTACCTCATGGTATTCAGCACCCCCTATACTCTTGACCCAAATTTTTCCGTTGTAAGGAGCGGCTTCAAAATAATGATCGACTGTGGTCAAAACCACTGAACCAACCTCATTCCTTTCGTGATCAAGGAAAACGATCATTGGAACTTCACACTTTGGATGCCCCACAGGAACCTCAGCGCATGGAACTCGTAAAGTCATCCACCACCCAGGCCAAAGAAAAATCATATCAACATCTTCCAATGTCTCTGCATCCTCTTCTGTGACATACTCAAAAGTGCCCATGAAATAACGATCTCCTGGAAGCTGTGGATTCGGAACACTCTTTACCTCACGAGCATAAACTGTTCTGTCATCAATTTCAATCCAAAGATCTATAGGCCTGTGTTGCAATTCAACATGTTCTGCTCGTTTGCGAAACTTTTCTCGACTTTTTTCTATAAGATCTTTGTTTTGTCCCATGACCACTCCTTTCAAAAGAACAGATGAATAAATTACAACACATTTAAGACCCTGTCAATGAATCGCCAAAATTAAAACACGACCTGCGGCTCACCAATGTGGGAGCTCTACAGGTCGTGTGAAGTACGGGGAGCCTTGGCTCAACGCTTGCGCGGAGCCAAGACCCAAGTCAGTTGCAGTCAGTCGACTCTGAGTCCGGTTCTCACGAACCCGACCATACAGCCGATGACTGCCCCCCACATGAAGATCATTCCTTCCTTTGAAATGTGGGAATCGTTGAGGGAAGCGATCACTGCGAGTACCAGCACTGTTACAGCCATGCCGATACATCGATCGCTCTTCCACTGGAGCTTGACAGCCACATAGATAGCCACTCCAGCGAAGAGCGCAGTGATCAAGAGGAAAATGAGAAGCGTAGGCACTCTCACCTCCTGCGTTGGTCCATGGCGACTATACTAGCCCGCCATGGATCAGGTTGAATGTTACTTACGGCCGAACAGCAGGGTGGCGATCAGCATCAGGCCCACGCAGGCCCAGAAGACCGGCCACAGAATACCGCCGACAAACACCGCAACCACGAACACGCCGTACAGCACAACCAGCGCCATAGCCTCCCACATCTCGAGCTTCTGGCCCGACAGCAGGAAGGCGAGGCCCACGACCGTACCGCCCAGCAGGGCGTACATGATCGTGGAACCTTCGCTCCAGTCAACCTCGACATGCCCAAGCACCAGAACCGGCAGGCCAAGGCACACCAGGATGTCGAACACGTTGGAGCCGTACGCGTTGGAGATGGCCGCATCCGTCTGACCCTTCTTCGCGAGGAAGTAGGACATCAGGATGTCAGGAACTGATGTCACCAGTGCGAACACAGTGACAGCCAGCGCTTCAATCGGCATCCCGTTGTGCTTTGCGAACTCCATACCCACTTCAACCATGAAGTGGCAGGAAACGCCGATCAGCCCCATGCCGATCACGAGCATGACCGTCTCCTTAGCGACCGACATGCTGTCAGCCGCTTCCTCGTCCTCGTCGTCCTTGGGTAGGGGGAAACGCTTGCTCATGGCAAACTGCATGTAAACGAAGGCAACGAACAGGATGATGGCGATGCCGCCGAACGGAGTGGTCAGCACTTTCCACTCATGCCCGTTGGAGCCGGACTCCGCGACAAACCCGATGGCCACGATCGTCAGAACTACGACGACGAGGTACGGGATCGCTTGCAACACAATCACAGGTGTGCGAGTCGGAACATCCTTACCCGCACCCAGTCGTGTCACTAACTTGATCCAGATCAGGTTCGCAATTGCGCTACCAGCGACAACTGCGATACCGCCGGCAAACTCGCCGGCCTGGGTCAAGAGGATCACACTCATCAGCTCCGCGAAGGAGCTGATGATCGCAATCACGAGCCCGCCCATGATCACGGACGGGACGTTCCAGCGCGCCCCGAGCTTCGAAGCCGAGCTTTCGCTCCACTTCGACCCCAGGAAAATTCCGAAACCCGCAAGCACCATAACAACAATGAACTTCAACATCTCTAACCTCTTTACAACACGGACGCCTTTCTTGCGCCCAGTTGAAACTTGCGCCAGGTACTATCTTCAACCCAGCAAATTTTCGTATATATTTAACTGCTGTTGGCAAAACTCACAACAGGCAGATTGGCGAACTTTTGCTTGTTTCCTTAATTTCCTTTGTAAATAACCTCTGCGAACCCATTTCGCAGATTACCTAAAAAGATGAAATTTCTTTCCTCTTCTTTGGTAAAAAAGAAAAACTGACTTTTCAACACAAATCGGAGAGATTTCTGCAAAAAAATCAGCTTTTGCCCAAAAAAGGGCTATTGG
>JBDRLV010000084.1:0-11722 GCA_043812755.1 Patescibacteria group bacterium
TTTATAAACTTTTTATTGTCATTCTGAGCCAATAGGTGAAGAATCTAATTGATTAAACAATAGGATCCTTACGTCGGGCCGTCTGATGGCCCTCCTCAGGATGACAAGTCTGTTTCCAAACTCTGGAGGATTCAATTGTAATGACCTTCCCTTTGTCATGAGAATATTCTCATGCTACTTGTTTCATCACATGACAAGGATGTTTGGAGACATGAATCTCCTCCATTCACGTCCCCTTAATCTCATTATCATGAGTTAAATTTTCAACATCCTGTCTTTGAAACTGTTTTTGCAGCTCTCAGACAAGGTTGTTTGCTCTCTAAAACATCCAATTGAATTAGATACTTTAGGGAATGGGAAGCACAACGTTTCAGTCGCGCTTCCCCTGGTTGTACCCGGGTGGGGTACAAAGAGCTTTTATCCTCACCGCCGGGATTCGACCGGAACTGACGCAAGGAAAGGGGATGTGGAACCTGTTGTATCCACACACCTGAGAAAGAACGGGCTTGCTGCCGAAGCAGCTCCAGGGGCTTCTCATCAGCTTTCGCTATGGCTAAATTACTAGCAGAGAGAAGTAATATGGAAATCTTTGTTTTGCTATGGCGAGCTCAACTTGGATTCCCTTAGCAGAATGACGCCAGTGCGTCGCGTGCAGTTTGGTGTGGGCTTCACCCTTTACTTCTTCCGAAGACCAGACCGACCTGCTGACGTAGTCCTTGATGGACTTTCTGAGCGCTGCCTCGTACTGAGGCGGGTACTACAGACTTCTTCAAGTGGACAGCACGATGCTGCAGACAAATCCTAATTTCTCAGTTTTTGCCCACTCATATGGAGGAGACTGATGATGCAGTGACCGAGGCAAGCCTCAGGTGTACACCGTGGTTACTGGGCGTGTTATTAGAGTCAGCCAAGGCCGAGTCTTATAACTTAGTAACCTCTGTCATCCTCAGCGCTTGCGTTGGATGAACAGTGCTCTTCCCCCTCCAAATGAGTAGGTAAAATGGTAGATGTAACGAAAAAAGCAGATTTTCATACATCTGCGAGAGACATACAAAAATCTGCTTTTCACACGCAAATATTGGGATTTATACCAAACATGCGTGTATTGCCCAGTTTTCACTGGGTTTGCCTGGTTAACCTACCAGGTAAAGGCTCTCTCGCTCAATTTATGTAAAGGGCAACTTTTGCCTTTTCTTATCGTGTAAATACAGTATAGCATATATTGTCAGTTCTGTCAAGACCCCTACCCCCCTATTTTACTTAACTTAGCCAAATTTTCTGCTTTTCAATAAAATACAAAAGAAAAATAACAATGAAATATATTTGAAAATCAAAAAACCGGCAAAAACCGGTTCTTTTTATATCATCTACAACCTTCTACTTTATTACAGTCTCTAAAAACCCCTGCACCTTTTCAAGAGTGACCTTTTTCTTCTTTTTTGAATTTTGATAACCCCAATTACAATCCATGCCAAATGTAAATCCTCCAAAATGCTTAAGAAGTGCTCGGGCATGTTTGGACTCCTGCACATAAATAAACCCCCGCTTTTTTTCTACTATAATAAGAGATGTTGGCTTACCAATTTCGCGGGCAATAATAAGAGAGATACGGGAACGCATGCCAATTCCTGAATTGTCTTCTATCACAATAAACTTGCCCCATTGTTTTCTGATCTTCCATAAATCTTCTGCAATCTTGTCTTTTTTCTTTTCATGGCTCATGTCCTTAACGCTTCCCATTAATTGTTTTTGATAATCAATAATTTTCTCAATCTCTTTTTTTGAATAATGAGCGCGACGCAGAGCCCACACAAATCCCCTATCCATGATAGCAATCCCACGCACAAGCCGAGGATTAAACCCCAGTTTTTTTAATCTAACACTGCCAAGTCTAAACAATTTTAAAAACTGCTCAAGAGAAGACGGCAACACCTTGCCTGTTTTTTTATTATGAGCACGATCAAGATCGTCGTAATAATGATGATCAATAATCACAAGCTCAATTCCAAACTTTTTAATTTTTTCTTCATTTTTAACTCCAGGCATTTCAACAACAATCACTTTTTTCCAACCGCCCTTGCGAACAGTAGCCACAAAATCACGTCCTTTATCAAGCGTGGCTCCATGTGCCTGGCCTGAACGTATAATATTTATTCCCATCTTATCTGCAATCCGCATTATCAAAACCGCTTCTGCGTCATTTGGTGGAATAATTAAAACTGTGTCTGATAATTTCATAGTATATGTATTATACACTATTTAGATCTTGTTATTGATATTGGGCCGCCTCCCTTGATTTTCAATTAAATACTATAGCACGTGAGACACAATCATGATTAAGATGATCCTGCGGATCTTACACAAAACCCTGCTTTCCGCACGGATCATAATCGACTGGTCAAACAGCCAACTTTTTTGTACACTATAAATAATTAAAATAACAATATGCATGAAAGACAATTACACAACGATTCAGAAAACATGCGAATCCCTCGCATGACTAGTGCTGAAATAAGAAAATGGGAAAGACAATTAGCAAAAGAAGGATTGCCCGCAGAGCCCAAGCCAGACAAAGGTAAAATTGCCCTTGAAAAAATACATGGCATCAGAAAGAGTGACTCAATGAAAATTTATCATGCACTTCAGCGCTACTGGGCTGGAAGAGTAACTGGCGGTTTCTATGGCGCCCATAAACTAGTTGTACAAGAAATTGCTGATTCTGCAGGTGTTAAAGCAAGTCAAGTTGATGGAAATCTTGTTGAACAGATTGGTATTGAAATGGGAAACATTGAAGCGCGAGCACATCAAATTGCTTCTAAAGTCTCAAAAGCTGGTGGTACTCCAAGAAGAATGAAAGAAACGGCCAGAAAGAATATTCAAGAAGAATTCGGTAATCTTGATCCTGATGCACTAGATATGATAGTTGAAAAAATAGAAGATAAGTTCTTCAATCTATAAAGTATAAAAACAAACAGTGCAATACAAGCTCTGTTTTGTTTTTAAAAAAATATGATAAATGAAAAAACCCTCGCACAAGTAAACTAACTCATACAGAGGGTTGAGGGAATAAAACGGTCAAAATTGGATGAGGTGTTGATGAATGGGATGCCGGCGCAGGAGCCGTACTTAATGGTACGGCGACAAGACGGCAGGGACCCATGCCTGCCCACCGAAGCTTTAGCGAAGGTGGGAATCAACAGATCGCCAATTTTGAATGTTTTATCTGGTGGAGCTGGGGGGAATCGAACCCCCGTCCAGAATGTTTCCAATCAAGAATCTACGTGCGTAGTCTGTTTTTTATACTCTTGTAAACCGCCAGCAGACAGGCTGTAATGAGGCCACTGAAAAACTAGTGATCTGTTGGCTTACGGGAGGCCCCGCCACCTGCTCAACGTACGTCTTGTACGTCTCGCAGGATGGCTTCCCCGTGCACCAACATCTCAGCTCGTTTTTAAAGTGGCCTCCAAGAGTTTCCCTTGTGTCTTAGCATCGGCTACCAGAGCATCTTGCCGATGAGCAACCAATTTAATGACGCTGGACACTGAAGGCATTGGCAAACCTTCAGGCCAACGGACGGCCTAAGCCGCCAGCTGGGTCGCGTTGGCGTCAGCTATGGTTTGATCGCTTTTTACGAGGTTGCAATCATCCCCGGCACGCATCCATCTCTTCCATCACCCTGTCGAAACCAATCAGCCCCAAAGTTTTGTACAACCTTCTCAATGTCCATTCTTACAAACAGACACTCAGAAGGGTTGTCCTGAGTATGGCTAACTCAAAACTAGTAGGGCACTTCCACTTCGGCCCTAACCTTGCACCTAGCACGGCACAAGGTGCAGCAACGCACGCCCCTCCCAGTCTTAGTTATTTGGTATCCATCTCTGACCTGTGGCTAGGTTAAAGAGGTTTCCTGGTGCACTTTTAAGTGCGCGAGCTACAATCTTAGCTTTCTCCGCCAAGACTGTTTACAGAATCCATCTTCTGGTCACTGCCGGTAGCAATGCCACAAGTGGTTCTGTCATCTTGCTCTACCAAGAAACCACAGTGGGGCAACCACTGTAGGATACTGACTGGTTTTTCCACGTCCAATCAGGGCATACCCCGTCGGAACATGCAAAAACGTTGCTGGCTTGTTAAAGAACTAATTTTGCTGTCCAGTTTTTTTTCGCTGGAACAGTGCTTCAATGTTCTGGGTTGTGATCTCTTTTCCAATTCTCACAACAGCTAAATTGCAATTGTGACAATAAGAAAAGAGACTCGATGAGTCCCCAGCTTAAATTGTGTATATAAAACTCTTTACCCCAAAACTTTGGCCATAGTATCTACAAAGGTTCTGGGGTAAACCCAAGTAAATAGTGTATGACCAAGGTCTTGGGACTAAGAGTCCCACTCTCTCCCGCTTTTTACTCTCCTGGTCTTTAACCAGCCCCTAACGTAGCTCTGCAATGCAAAGCGAAGTAGGGTCCCCTGATGACCCAGCATGGCCGGGCACCCAATAGTCGATTAGGTTTTTGCGAAAAAACTAATGTTTTTTCTTTATCTTCTGTAATTACTGGATTATTCCTTATTCGAACTGATGAGTATTATCATCTGACAAGCATTCCAGACGATATTTTGGTTTGTTCATTTCAATTGAACTCGGAATATTATCATAACCTAATTTTTTTGTCAAGTCTTTGGGGTCTTATCTTTCTTTTTTGACTAAACTAACATAAAAACAATGTTTTTTTATCGCGAACATGGCTATGCATGCAATGTTATTATTACTGTCTCAACATGCTTGACAAATATCAACAATTATGATACAGTATGATCTCTTTTCATAGAGAATAAGGATTCTTGTGGCTATCCTTGCCTATTGTGGGCCAGGAAGCCTATGGAAAACCTAGGGGAATCCCTGGGAGGTGAGAATGTTGAGGAACAGTATGTGTGGTGTATTTGGCAGGTTTTTCTTGATTTGCGCACTTGGATCTTTGGGTCTTGGATCAGGCAATCCCGAGCCTGAAGGTAAAAACGCAAAAACAGCAAAAACAAGCCATGATGAAAGTGCTGACCGAATTAGCACTACCTATCCTCAACACCCTGGCGCGCTGGTGTATGGTATTGCACCAGAAGGTCAATCGCGCTCAGGTGTAAGTAGTGATGATGAAGGTGATGCTTGGGTTGAAGTAAGAAGTAGAAGTACGTTTTACGTTTACGATGATGGAAAAGAAAAAGACTGCGACAAAGCCCAGCAACACCAAGAGCAAAAAGTAACAGGCCTCAAGCTCAATGATGACCCAGCTAAGCTGGGTGATGAGATGAAGACATCCGGGCACAATGAAACGCGTGTTTCATTGACCTTGGCTGAACTCAACATTGAGACACTGACACGGCCTGAGAAACCAACAGCTCCAGCATCCTCACTGCCAGCTCCTACTGTGGATCCCCGATCTGCGGAGGATGCCATGAATGGTTGATGTATTTAGCCTGGCAATGAGGACGCGCGCAAGAATGCGCAAACAGAAACAAGACCACGCAATGACAACAGCAATGCTGAAAAGTGATACAGCAATGCACGATGTAACTGCAGCGGTCTAACGCTCATGGAGCCTGACGTGAGCAACAACTTTCAGAGCCTGAGACTCATCGATTTTTGTACCGAGCATGACACAAGTTAAGTTCGGCACACCAGACCTCAGCCTTAGCAGTGCAGGGAAATAAAAAACCCCAGTACATGCTGAGGCTTTTTTCATTCTTTCTTTTCGTCACACTACTACACTACAAACAATGATTATTGTGGTAATCGTATTAAAACTGGATGAAATTTTGTTGAATGGGGAAGCCATCTTCCGAAACGTACTAAACGTACGTTGAGGAAGTGGCGGAGCCCCATGAAACGAAAGTTTGCCAGTTTAAATGCGATTACTTTTTTGAACAAATCCTCCAAGCCGCTTCAAACAATACTCTTGCTGTATCTGCAAATGGTTTGCTTTCAATAATAACAGACATTATTCGGCCAACAAATGTGACAAAGGCAACCCGATCTGAATAAATCCAAATGTCTCCATGAAAACTACCAAGCTCTGGAAGCAGTTCACAATACTCAATTCCCTCTCTCTTATTATCTTTACTACCATGATGCAATAATCTAATTTCCATTTTTGTAGGATTATATAACTTCTGTGCATCTACAATAACTTCCTTGTCAATAAATTGATCAATATCTTCAAAATTAGCAACTTCAAATAAATATTTTGGGGAAACTGTTGCTACATCATTAAATAATGCATACACAGCTTCTTTACCTTCATAAAACCGAACAACTGGTTTTTCTCCTCCCATGTTCATTTTGATTTCAGGAATCATTCGAGTAAGCAAGTTTAAATGCTCTTCCATTCTATGTAATTCGTTTTTGAAATGTGCTATTGAACTTTCTGGATCCTCTGCTGCAAAAAATCTCTTTTTCCCTCTTTCAAAAGTGGACATAAGTCCACGCTCTTGAAGCGATGCTACAGCATCATATGTGGCTGTGCGTGAAAGACGAGCTTTTTTTGCTACATCTTGTACGCTTGCAGGGCCAAGCGCTAAAGAAGCTAAATATACTTTTGTTTCAGTTGAAGAAAGCCCAAGTGAGATAAACAATTTTGAAATGTCAGCTGGCATAATTTTGATAATCCCAGTATTTTTTGGGATTTTTTGTATTTTTATTACGAACACATTGTAGCACAATGATTGACAAAATGGTATTTTTGTGTTACACTGGGAACCTGTTCATTGTAGGTTTGGTGAACTTGTGTGCAGATGGAAAAATCTGACATGATGCAATTGGTTGGACTGAATAAGAGGCAATAAAGCCTCCGTTCTCTTAACATGTGCGCAAGGATAATAGCCAAAACCTTGCCTAAGCACTTCGGTGCAAAAAACCTGGAAAAGTAATCTGATAAAGCCTGTCACTTATCCTGGATGGTGACACAAGCTTATGATGATAACTCCAGGTTCGCTAGCCATGCGAGCACGGTTAAGAAAAACAACTGATTGTTGATTTGAAGATTTTGACAAAAGCACGCAAAGGATCTGAGCTGAGTTTCAGGAGCGAAGAACTCCACGAAAGGAAATGGCATGCCTTGGCCACCCCCTAATTTATAAAGGCGTAGCTGTTTCTTTGGGCTTAGAGCTCTGACTCTTCGCACCCCTTCCCCATGGAAACAGTGAAACTTTAAATCGCAAGTAAGGGGTCCAACTAAAATAACGTAGAGTAAGTGGATAGGCGCCAGGACGCTGAAGAAATAAAAGACCACTGCTCGATTTATCTTAGTCAAAGGAGAACTTCTATGGCTACTCGACCTGATTCTTAACGAACCAGGAACTCGCCGGCCCCCTCAGGGCCGGCTTTGCATTTATAAACTTATTCAGAGACCGGGACTCGAATCCCGGTCTCGGAATCTTGACAAGAAAACCCCCTTATGCTAACGTTTTCCTGCCAGTGGTGGGCCTGTACTGGTTTGCCCCCCCTCTCCGGAATCAGGTCCACCACTGGCATTCTCAATCCGCTAAATTTGCATAAGCCTTGCAAAACAGCGGATTTTTGTTTTTCCCAATACATATGGTTGACAAAAAGGTAAAAATGTGGTAATATATTTACCTTGTAGCATTTCAATGCACAAGAAAACAACGGTACGGCAGAAGAATTGCTGGCTTGAAAAGCTTTTTGCACTTTCAGAAAGTCCAAAGCAACTTCATCTTTTGACGTCCTTTGCCAGCCATGCACTGGACACAAACCCTGGCCTGAGATCGATTGATGCTTTTCTTGCAAAAGAAAGTTGAAATTGTCCGGGGACCACCAGGTGGGTAGCCATTCCCGTCAATTGAACGAAGGGCTGTATATTGTTGTACTACAGCTGCTGAAAGACACTGGAAGAAAAAGGCAACTAGCCAAGTATGGCCAACAAGGACACTGCCCGAATCTCAGGTCCCCGGCCCGACGCAACGACGGCAACGCCGACGGCGCGACGCAAAGCTCGGGGTTCCACGGAGGTTGACATGCGTCTTAGTAATTTATTTGTATGACCCTTAAAGCAGCAGTGCTCCTGCTGCTTTAACTTTTGCAAAACAAAAGCCAGGACATTGTCCTGACCCAAAACCTTGATAAAAAACTTTAATCTCTGTAAAAACTGAGCGCAGCCAAAGGCTACGGCTACCTATCGAACCTGTAGTCGCGGGCTTTAGCCCGCGCTCGGACACTAAAGTGTCCTATATTTGCTATTTCTTTGTAAACCCAATTTCAACCTTTGACCCATTCACCTCAAACTCTTCTTTATTATCCTGACCAACATCCTCAACTAACTCATCTGCCAATACACCAGCTAGCAAAACATCTTTGTGCTCTTGAAGCGCTTTTTTTATTTCATGCTCATCAGATTTTACGCAAAGCACAATTCTATCCTCAATGGTCAATCCAGCGTTTTTACGCATTGCATTTGTTCGGCGAATTATTTCACGAATGCTTCCTTCGCGCACAAGCTCTGGGGTTAAATTAAAATCCATTTCAACTGCCTGCTCACCTTTTATAACTACAATCTCTTTTACGTTTACTTCATCTTTTAAGACGTCAATAAATTTTTCATCTAACTCACCTGACGCAACACTCACACTCATGCCTGCAAGCACTTGGCGAATGTTAACTTTTTGCTCTGCGCGTTTTTCCAAAGCAAGAGTAACTATCGCACGCACCTGTGCCATGTCTTTCAAAAGTTCATTATTAATTTCTCCAGCCAAAGGCCAGTCTTCCAAATGTACTGATTCTTTTTCACCTCCCATTTGCAAATAAATATCCTCTGCGATAAAAGGGGCAAAAGGAGCCATAACCTTTGCAACTGTTACCAAACAATATTTTAATGTAGCTAGTGCATTTGCTTTATCTTGCTCATCATCACCTTTAAATCGATCGCGACTTCTGCGCAAATACCAAGTTGATAAATCTTGAATGTACTCTCCAATCGCTCTAACAGGTTCTGTAATCTTATAATTCTCAAGATGTTTTGTTGATGAATCAACAAGCGTGTTTAGTTGTGACAAAATCCAACGATCAAGTACATGCTCGCTTTGAACAACCGGCCCTGCATCTTGCGTCTTCTCACTTGCAAACATTTGGTAAAATGAAACAATATTCATTAAAATAGTAAAATTCTTGCGCACCATATCAGAAAGCATCTTTTCATCAAATCTCTTGCTTTCCCCTGGCTGATTGATTGAATACATATACCAGCGCACAGCATCTGCTCCGTACTTTTCAATCATTTCTATTGGATCAACAACATTACCAATTGATTTGCTCATCTTTTTACCTTTTGCATCCAACACATGCCCTAGGCACACCACATTTTTAAATGGTCGTTCGCATCCGAGCAAAGTTGATACTGCCAAAAGCGTATAAAACCAACCGCGAGTTTGATCAATAGCCTCTGAAATATAGTCAGCTGGATATGCAAGTCCATCATCAATTTTTTCTTTATTTTCAAAAGGATAATGCCACTGAGCAAAAGGCATTGCGCCCGAATCAAACCAAACATCACACACATCACTCACGCGCTTTGCTGTGCGCCCGCATGAACAAGTGATTGTAATTGCATCAACATAAGGTCTGTGAGGATCAAACTCATCAGCTACTGGCTCATTGGCTCTCTTTTTTAATTCCTCATAACTTCCAAAACACTCACGCTTCTCACATCGTTCACACTCCCAAATTGGAAGTGGTGTCCCCCAATATCTCTCGCGTGAAAAAGCCCAATCCTTTACCTCACGCAGCCATTCCCCAAAACGCCCCTCTTTTAGATGCTCTGGCTCCCAGTGAATATTTTGATTTTGAGAAATCATAACATCTCGAAGCGCACTCATTTTTATATACCAAGAATCTTTTGCATAATAAATAACAGGTGCTTTGCATCTCCAACAAAATGGATAAGAGTGCTTAACTTTTTCCTCAAACAAAACCAAATTCCGACTTGTAAGATCTGCAAGAATATCGCGATCAGCGCTTTTTACAAAACGTCCTGCAAACGCACCAGCTAAGTCAATAAACTTTCCTGATAAATCAACTAGGTGATATTTTGGCAAATCAAGTTTTGTTCCAAGCTCAAAGTCATCAACTCCATACATCACAGCAGTATGCACAATTCCAGAGCCTTCAGTTGTTGAAACAAAATCTGCTGGAACCACATACCATGCTTTTTTACTTGCTTGGTCTGAGTTTTTTAATGCTTCACGAACAAATGGAAACAGTGGTTCATACTCCATTCCTGTGATTTCTTTACCGCTTTTATGATCAACTGTTTCATACTCGCCACTTACAACATCTTTTACGCGAGCCTTTGCTAGCCAAAAAAACTCATCTGCAATTTTTATCTTTACATACTCAACCTGATCACCAACCGCAAGCGCCACATTACTTGGAAGTGTCCATGGAGTTGTAGTCCATGCAACCAAATACTCATTGTCTGTTGGTGCAGTCCCATCAGGCAATTTGGTTACTTTAAATTTTACATAGACTGCCGGATCCTCAACCTCTTTATACCCTTGAGACAATTCATGTGAAGAAAGTGAGCTTTCACAGCGTGGACAATGTGGGGTCACTCGATAATCCTTATACAACAATTCTTTATCCCACACCTGCTTGATAATCCACCACAAAGATTCAACATATTTTGGATCATAGGTAACATAAGGATTTTCAAGATCAAGCCAGTAGCCAATTCGCTTTGTAAAATCCTGCCACTCATCTTTATATTTCCAAACACTTTGTTTACATTTTTCATTAAATTTTTCTACACCATATTCTTCAATTTCATTTTTTGATTTAAAACCAAGTTCTTTTTCAACCTCAAGCTCAACAGGAAGCCCGTGTGTATCCCAGCCAGCCTTGCGCACAACCTTATACCCCTGCATTGTTCGAAATCGCGGAATGCAATCCTTAAAAGCACGCGCCTCTACATGGTGAATCCCAGGCTTTCCATTTGCTGTTGGAGGCCCCTCATAAAACACAAAATTACCGCGCACAGCATCTTTTTCAACTGACTTTTGGAAGATCTTTTTATCTTCCCATTCATTTAAAATCTCTTTTTCTCTTTCTGGATAATTTGGCATATTTTTTTGATGAATATAGTATTTAGTATACAGTATACAGTATAATAAATCAGCTTGTATAATGACGCGTATCGTAACAAAAAGCAAACATATGAGCAAGCCAGAAACATTCCAAAAACTCTGGTATAATACTGAGTATTGATACAAGATACTAAATACAAGATACAAAATACTAAAAACTCAAAAATATGCAAAAACCAACGATTTATATAGGTGCTGACCATGCTGGGTGGGAGCTCAAAGAAGGAATTGAAAATTACTTAAAAAACGAAGGATATGCAGTTGTTGATATGGGCAATGAAAATCTTGTTAACGAAGATGATTACCCAGATTTTGGGTACGCTGTTGCAAAAAGGGTTGTTACTGACGAAAACTCACGCGGAATTTCGCTTTGCGGAAATGCGCAAGGAATCTGCATTGTATCAAACAAAGTTAAAGGAATCCGCGCTGCAACAGGCTTTAATAAGGAAGTAGCACAGACGAGCAGAACAGACGACAACAGTAATATATTGTGTTTGCCAGGACACCACATGGAACTTGATGAAGCAAAAGAAATAGTACACACATGGCTCAATACAAACTTTGCAGGAGAAGACCGCCACAA
>JBDRLV010000085.1:0-34949 GCA_043812755.1 Patescibacteria group bacterium
CAACAGATGATGGTCTAGCTCTTGGTATTGCTAACACAAACGACTGGTCAGATCTCTTCTTGGCAACAGGAGGTGTTATTAACTTTGAAAATGGAGATGTAACAATAACTCACTCTGCAAATGCTTTAGCATTTGCAGGAGGAACATCCACATTTACACTTGGAGCTGCAGAGAAAGTATATCTGGATGCAACTTCAACAGGTCATACAGGAACAGCAGGCGCACTAGATATAGATGCTGGTCTTGGTGCAGATAGTGTTAATGCAATAAACATAGCAGCAACTTCAAGTGGTGATTTCACAGCTGTAGGGGGTATCAACATTACACTAGGTTCAGGTGGAATGTTAACAAATAGCGATTATACTTATGGTGTAAAAGTGACTCCAACCAGTCATGCAAGCGATGTTGCAAGTACTTGGTTAGTGGCATTTGAAGCGGCTAATGCCACCTCTAATGGATCAGAAACCATTGCTTTAAATCGCATTGGTACTGGTTATGATTATGCGATGTATGGATACAGGAATACCAATGGAAACGGTGATGATTTAGCATTTAAGGCAATGGAAGGTTGGGATGATGGTGTAACTGCAAGAAATGGTGGAAACATTGTTCTTGAAGCTGGTAATGGAGTTAATGGCGGTACTAATGGAATTATTAAGGTTGTTGATATTGTTGCTCCAAGCACTAATGATGGTGCCGCACTTGGTGTTGCTAGCACAAACGAATGGTCTGACTTATTCCTTGCAGCAGGTGGTGTAATCAACTGGGCGAATGGAGATGTAACAGTTGCTGTAAATCCAGCTAATAATTTGGCAGTTAATGGTGCTACAAGTCATCAATTTATTCAGGCCGCATCTTCTGATGGTAATCCTACAGCATTCCAGTTTACAACTGGAGCGCATACTAATGTAACTGCTGCGACAGAACAAATAGGTGTTTCATTTGCTTTAGGTGCTGGCACAACTTGGGCAGCAGGAGCTGGTCCATTAGCACAGCAAAGAGAAATTGTATTCTCTAATCCAACATACAATGGAAATGCTGGTACTCCTCTTACAATCACTGATGCAGCAACGGTATTTATTCAAGGTGCTCCTATTCAAGGTACAAACATGACTTTGACAAATTCATATGCGTTGTGGTCATCAGGTGGCAAAATCCGTTCTGGTGGAGATGTAGTAATAGATAATGGTGCTGGTTTGCTCATTGGTAATCCAACACAAGTTACTGGAGTATCTACTTCTGAACTACAGGTTCTTGGAACTTCGGGGAGTGATTCATCAGCAATATTCGGCAGATGGTCAAATAATGCAAATCCTCCACTCGTTCAATTCATAAAAAGTAGAAATACTACTATAGGTTCAAGCACGGTCGTACAGGACAATGACGGTCTAGGTTCTATAATATGGCAACCAGATGATGGTACGAACTTTACTACCAATGTTGCTGGATTCGGAGTTGAAGTTGATGATGCGACACCAACAACAGGTGATGTTGGTGTGGCGTTTGTGTGGTCACAGATGCCAGGCGGAGGTGGAGCAAAAGCAGAAACAATGAGACTTTCAGCTGCAGGTGCTTTGACTCCTGGTGTTACAGACGCGGGAGCTCTTGGAACCACATCCTTAATGTGGTCTGATTTGTTCCTAGCCTCTGGATCAGTTATTAACTTCAATGCTGGAGATGTAACCCTTACTCACTCTGCAGGAGCACTAACATTCGGAGGAGATGGAACAGTAGGTATTGATTTTAACAATCATGAAATGACAAATGTAGATATTGACTCAGGAGCCATTGATGGAACTACAGTAGGAGCAGCATCACCATCTACTGGTGCCTTTACTACAATCACAGCTTCATCAACTGTAGACTTGGAGAGCTATGTAGCAATTGGTAATGGATCAGCACTAAGTGCTGATTCAGGATTAATCATAGATTATGACAAAACATACACAGGAGTAGGACAACAACTTGCAGTAAAAGGAACTGTAACAGGAGCAGCAGCTACAAACGTATATGGAGCCCTTATTGATCCTGAATCAATTACTATTCCAACAGGAACAACAACACTTGCAGCATCACTATATATTGATGAACCTAATATTACAGAAACTGGTACTCTTACTAATGCTGCATCACTCTATATTGTAGGAGCAGCATCAGAGGCAGCAAACAACTATGCACTTTGGGTAGATGCAGGAGCAACACAACTAGATGGTGCTGTTAATGCAGGCGGATTATTCACAGGCTCTCTTGGAGCAACAATAACAGGAGCAGTAGTTAATCTTAACGCCAGCTCTAACTTTGCAACTAACATTGGAACAGGAACAACAACCGCTGCAGTAACTATTGGAGGAGGAAGCAACACTGTAGAAATCAACTCTTCAGATTGGGATATCACAACAGAGGGTGTAATGACAGGTATTGGGGCTATCACTTCTGATGGTGTTATCACTCACAACTATGCATCTGCAGGAACAATCTTAGACATCAACGCAACTGCTACTTCATATACCAATGGCTTAGGTCTTATTGATGTGGGTAGAAGCGGAGCCATTACTCTTGCTGCTGATAATGGTTTGTTTGATGTACGTATTGCTCCTACTTCAACAATAACAGAACCTGCATCTGGTGTTAGTTTGTATAATGCACAAAATATTGATCTAAGTGGTTTAAATGTAACAGCTGGAGCAGGGGGTCTAATGACTGCAGGACTAAACATTGTTCCATCAGGTGATACTGATTCACTAGCTAATTTTTCAATATACTTAGCAGATGATACTGACACTGACTCAATTACTGTATCAAACGATTTGTTGATTGCATTTGACCTTACTCAGGCAGCTAATGTAAACGCTGGTATATTATTAGAATATGGTGTTGAAGCATATCAAGATAGTATTGGACTTATAGATATTGAAAGATCAGGAAGTTTTACTGGAGTAGCAACTGAAATGGCATATGATTTATCTATTTTTCCAGCGAACACAATCACAGAACCAGCAGCAGGAGAATTTGTCTATTATGGACAGATCATTGACCTATCTAGCTTGTCTGTAACAGCAGGAGATGGAACATCAGTGGTTGCAGCACTGCGTCTTACAGCAAGCGGTGACGCTGATATTGGGACAGAACATGCCTTATGGGTGTCTTCAGGAAATGCTCAGTTTGATGACACAATAACAGCTACAAATACATCAATGGGTGCAGGAGGGATTGAAGCGAATTTTACAGGAACATGGGGGAATGCAAATATAGGATCTTCAAATGCTACAATATGGGGTTCAGCAGTTTCAGGTGGAATGACAACAGCTGGAAATGCTATTTCTGCGATTATTGGTGCAATTACCACTCATGCTTCAGATGCGGGTGGGACTGCTTTAACTGCATTTACAGCAAATTCACCAACAGCCAATGGTGGTAGTGCAGGTACAATTGCGTATCAAGTTAATAGTGGTTATCAATATGGTTTGGCTGGATTTATGTCACCACTTGTTATCTCAAGATTTGATACCCCAACTCCATTAACAGCAAGTACAGAAGCAGTTGGTATTAATTTTGGGGTCAGTGCTACTAGAACATGGGCAACAGGAGCTCTTACAACTCAACGTGAAAACTATTTCAAAGCTCCAACCTATGCATTTGCAGGAGCTTCAACTCTTACCAATGCAGCAACAGTGTATATTGATGCAGCTCCAATTGCTGGATCAAATGCCACTATCACAAATACCTATTCTTTGTGGGTAGATGCAGGAAATACTCGTCTGGACGGAGATTTAGATGTTCAAGACATAAACGCAGACTTTAATGGAACCGCAACAACAAATGGAGTTTGTCATTCTGGAGCTAACTCTGATACAACTGCAACAGACAGAGATTTGGTTGTTTGTTCTGGTTCACCTGGAGATATTGCTGAATGGTATGAAACAACTTCTGGAGTAGCTCCTGCAGAAATTGTTGTTGCAACACTTTCAACTATTACTTATGAATCAGATTCAGTAGATGCCCTAACAGGCATGGTTGTTGGGAAAGATAATCTGACTACTTCAATTTTAACTTCTTCAAGTGAGTTATATCAATCAAATATTATCGGCGTTGTGTCATCCTCGCCTGTGCAGACAATAGGTCGTGGGGTCATTGGTGTCGCATCAAATCCACAACCAGTTGCAATTGCAGGGCGTGTTCCTGTTAAGATTTCGTCAATCAACGGAGCCATAATTCCTGGTGATCCAATTACTTCTTCTCATATTTCTGGTGTTGGAATGAAAGCAACACAACCTGGTGCTATTGTAGGTTATGCGCTTGAGCCATGGTCTGATTCTACTGACGGAATTATTCTTATGGTTATATCTCCAGGATGGCATGCTGGTGGCACGATTGCGAACGATGGCACTGTCTCAACATTTGAAGGTGACTTTGCTTTCCAACCATCTGGTGAAGCAGATGAACTTACAACAGGTTATAATTCTCATTCTCTTATCTTGCGTGGTTCTGGATGGAACAGCAGTACTTCAACCGCTGACTTAAGTTCCATGAGTTTGGTTACCTCTGTAAATAATGCAGATGATTATCGTTTGTCATTTATCAATACTACAGGCGCTGAAGTTGCTTATATTACAAACACTGGTAATTTTGGTACAACAGGGGATTTGATTGTTGGTGGCAGGATTTACCCATCTGATAAAGGCGTGGTTCAAACTGATAAGTACATTTATTACGACTCAACAGGTGAGCCTTTGCTTGATTACATGAGAACAAATGCAGCTGGGTGGTCAACAGGAAGTTATGACTTTGCAGAGATGTTCCCTTCTAATCAGAAACTTGTATCAGGAGAAATTGTGGTGTTTTCAACAACTTCAGAACATGTAGAACGATCAACTGAAAGTTATGATTTCAAACTTGCTGGAATTGTTTCCACACGTCCTGGTTTCCTTGCAGGAGACTTTAATAAAGATTCATATCCAATTGCTCTCGCAGGACGCGTTCCAACAAAAGTAAGCAGTGAAAATGGTTTAATCGCAGTTGGCGATCCGCTGACATCATCAGATACAAAACCTGGATATGCAATGAAAGCAACAGAAGCTGGTCCAATTGTTGGTTATGCTCTTGAGCCATATGCTGGTGGTCCAAAAGAAAGGATATCTGTATTTGTGCATCTTGGTTATTATAATTATGAAAAGCCTCAAGAAATTCCTGGCGTGGATAATACAGCGTCTCAAGTAGATGGAACACTTGCTTCGCTTGATATGTACGGCAATCTATATATGTATGGGAATGAAATCCAAGGTGTTGGGCGTTTATCCGGAATTGCTGATTCGTGGGTGATTGAAGCAGATGGTACATTCTTAACAAAGGGATCATATGATGTAGCCATTGAATCTTATCAAGGTGAAACTGTTATTGCTCATTCAGCTTTATCAACAGAACACAAAATAACTCTTTCTGGGACATCACGCCTAAGCAGTGGTCAAACTCAAGTGCAGTTTGAAAAATTTGCTCCAGAGTTTAATGATATTATTTCAACAACAGCTCCAGTGCGCGTATTTGTAACGCTTCGCGAGCCGGCAAATGGTATATTTGTTTCCAAAGCTACGAACAATGGATTTAGTGTTGAGGAGTTAATGAGAGGAAGTTCTAATGCAGAGTTTGATTGGTTTGTTGAAGCGTATCGTAAGGGGTATGAGCCTGAAGAAGAGCTTGAGATCATAATTCCTGAAGAGGAACCAATTGAAGAGCCGGTTGAAGATATAATTGAGGAACCGGTTGAGGTAGTTGAAGAACCAGTTCAAGAGGAGCCAGTTGAGGAATTTATTCCAGCAGAACCAGAGCCTGAACAAGAGGTTGTGGTTGAAGAACCAGTTCAAGAGGAGCCAATGCAAGAGCCAGTTGAGGAATTTATTCCAGCAGAACCAGCAGAGGAAGTTGTTCAAGAAGAGCCCCAGATAACAGAGCCTGTTCAAGAAATTCCAACACCAGATACTTCTGAAGTTATAGAAGATGTTGTTCAAGAGACTCAGGAACCAATCATTGAATCAGACCAGCCTGAACCTGAACAAGAAGTTGCATTGACACCGTAGTTCATGTACTAGATTATTATTGCTTTCTTTTTAAACCAAGCAATATAGCTTCTTTTTTGTATTGATTTTGGAATCAATACATTGACATTCCCCCATTATGAATTGGATAAATAAAATCGTGTGTATTTGTGTGTGTGTGGGGGTTTTGAGTTTGTACCAAAATGTGTTGGCAGTTTCATCTCTTTCATGGACACTTTCATTATCAATACCAAGTGAATCTGCAGATCATACAATTACATTCACAACCCAAACACAGATTCCAGCAAGCGGGAAAATAGTGCTAACTCCACAGGCTGAATATTTTACGATTCCAGTAGCGTTGAATTATACTGACTTTGATTTGTCTATTGAAGGGACACAAAAGGAGATTGATGGAAGTGCAACAGTTTCTTTTTATGGAGTTGCTGTTACAAGTGGAGCATCTGGAAGTTTCGAAGTTACACTGCCATCAGCAGAGGCAATCAATTCTGGCTCACAAGTACAACTAACAGTAGGTTCAATTGCCACACACCAGACTCAAGGGGAGCGACTTGTAAGAAACCCAAGTGTTTCAGGTAATTATAAAATGCACATTGCAATATATAATTCTTCAAATATATTGCTTGATTATGGTCAAACTGTTGTTTCTATTGTTGATCAGGTTACGGTTACAGCATCAATTCCATCTACGGCTTTGAATCAAGGTTCATCGTCAACTATTGGCGCGGGTGGAGATGCTGCAGCTCAAGTTGATTTTGAAAAAACAGATAGTGAAACTACAGTAGGAGCTTTTCTTAGGGCAGATTTAAACAATGATGTCCAAGTCAATATTGTAGACTTAAGTATTATGATGACAAACTGGGGCCAGACAACTGTATCAAAATCAGATTTGAATTTTGACGGCATTATTGATTTAATCGATTTAAGCATTCTCCTTCACTTTTGGGGGTATAAATATATATGAGAAATTTTACTTGCCATTTTTTAATCGTGCTTTTTGGATTAACATTCATCTTTGGTTTTTCTAGTATTAGTAATGCCAGCGCATTGTATTTTAATCAACCAAAAGACACTTACCGTTTTGGAGAATCTTTTACTATTCCAGTGTATTTAAACACGCAAGGAGGAAATATAAATGCAGCTGAGGTTATTGTTGCTTATCCAAAAGAATTACTTTCTGTACAGAGCGTGAACACAGGGGGGTCGTTTATTCAATTCTGGGTGAATCAACCACAAGTTGATGCCATAAATGGTTTTGTGAGTTTCGTGGGGGGTTTGCCAAATCCTGGGTTCTATGGAGTTGCAGGAAAAATTGGTAGCATAACATTTGTTCCGCACAAGACAGGCGAAGGTCAATTATCAATTGGTTCGGGCTCAAGGGTTTTACTAAATGATGGAAAAGGAACTGAGGCTCCTTTGAGTCTGGCAAGCATAGAAATTAAAGTAGATGGTTTTGTTGATGAACAAGCAGAGCAGGAAACAAGTCAGGATATCAATGTCGTAGAAGAAGATCAAAAATTAGATACCCCAAAAACATACATGTATTTCAATTTGTCTTGTGATACTCACCCTGATTCAGAGAATTGGTATTCACAAAAGGATGTTCAATGCATGTTTGCAAGTGAGCCTGGGGCAGTTTTCTATTTTGATGTAAATCAATCACAAAAAATTGATTACAATAAAGCTCAGGCATCCTTTAAAAAACAATTAAACTTTTCAGTTGATGAGGAAGGTGTTTGGTATTTACATGCTTATGCAAAAAATAATGATAGAACAAGTAGGATTATTCATAGGCAGGTACA
This sequence comes from Patescibacteria group bacterium, assembly GCA_043812755.1. Taxonomy (GTDB): domain Bacteria; phylum Patescibacteriota; class Patescibacteriia; order UBA9934; family GWF2-40-263; genus JBDRLV01. The sequence goes on from JBDRLV010000085.1 coordinate 7,853, forward strand.
GATTGATTTTTCTAAACCTGAAATCTCATATATTACTCACGGGAATACAGATGCAATGTTTGAAAATAAAGTTTTCTTAGTATTCTCAGCCACTGACAGTTTATCAGGTGTAAAAGATATATTTGTGCAGGAAAAGGATGGTGAATATGTTCTTGCAACAAGTCCATATGTTTTAGAGAATCAGAAGCGAGGCAAGTATCAAGTGAATGTTAAAGCTGTTGATTATGCTGGTAACGAAGCTGTGCAAACGTATGTCATGAGGATTCCTGGACCACTTACAAATACCGATATACGGCTAATTGTTGTTGGCTTAGCGCTTTTAATGTCTGCTTTGGTTGTTTTGGGATACATTATTCACTGGCTTCGTTTAAACTGGGAAAAGATACATTTAAGGAAATGACAGGAAGAAAATAATGATGAGGTTGATGAGATTCATGAATTTCCGTATTATAAAAAGTAATAAAACCGGCCTTATTTATAGTGCTGGTTTTTTTATTAGGGTTTTTAGTATCCTAATAGAGATTGACTAATCTTTCATAATAGTATAATATCCTAACACTAATTAATAACTGTCCGTGGTCCCAAAGGGGCCGTCCTAATTAATAAAGGACCAGTAAACTATGAAGAATTACGAACTTCTTTATATCATTCCATCTCAATATACTGATCAGGAGATTGAAGGGATAATAAAGACAATTACTGAGCTTATTGAGCAAGCTCAGGCAACGATTATCAAACAGACAAACTTAGGCAAGCTCAAACTCGCTTATCCAATTGGAGAAGTACAGCACGGAAATTACGTTCTTACATTTTTTGAAACAGAATCACAGAATGTAAAAGATCTTGATCGCCGTTTACAGCTTAGTGATGAAATTTTGCGCCATACTCTTACTCAAGTTAAAAAAGGTGAAGAGGAAAAGAAATTTGATATGGTTGCTTATGTTCCACCTCTTTCAGGTGAGTATCAGCGTAAAGACAGAGAGCAAAAAACATATCAATCATCACCAGAGAGCGTTCGACCAAAATTGGCTCCACCTACTCCAGTTGCAGAACCAAGACCAGCAATGAGCATTGAAGAGCTTGATAAAAAGCTTGATGAAATCCTTGATGATGCAGACATGGCAAAAGGAGTATAGAAAACCGTTAATTAAGAGTTTCTAATTTCTAAAATATCAACACATAGACTTCGTTATCACATTAGTCATTAGAAATTAGTCATTAGAAATTACGAATATGTATTCACTTAATCGAGCAACAATAATAGGAAATTTAACAAGAGACCCTGAAACAAAACAAATTCCTTCAGGCCAAACTGTTTCAACATTTGGAGTTGCAACAAATCGTGCATGGAAAGATCCATCTGGTAATAAGCAAGAACAAACAGAGTTCCATGATGTTGTTGCATGGGGTAAACTGGCAGAAATTTGTCAGCAGTATCTTACAAAGGGCAAAAAAGTATACGTTGAAGGCCGTCTTCAGACGCGAAATTGGGAAGGACAAGATGGTGTGAAAAGATATAAAACAGAAATAATAATTGAGAACATGATAATGCTTAGTTCAGCTGGTGGAAATTTTTCAGAAACAAAGCAATTTCAGAATAACTCAACTCCACCACCACCTGCTCCTGTTGATGACCCATCTGTTCAAGTCAATGACGAGATACGTGTTGATGACATTCCGTTTTAATTATTCGATTTATGATAAAAAAATTAAAGTACAAGACAAAGCAATGCTATTTTTGTCTTAATAACATTGATGACATTGACTATAAAAATACAAAGTTATTGAGCCGTTTTGTCTCTTCATTTGCAAAGATTGTTTCACGAAAGAGGAGTGGTGTATGTACAATGCATCAAAGACAACTGTCAAATTCAATAAAGAGAGCAAGGATAATGGCACTGTTGCCATTTGTCAGAAGGTAAATAATTAGAAGAGTAAAGACGGGAGTATTCTCGTCTTTATTTTTATGGAAAGACTATCAAAAATAGCAAAGGAAAGAGTTATAATTAATTCGGCAATTAGGGAGTTTTTTAATTCTCGTGGTTATTTGGAAGTTGAAACTCCAATCCTGGTGATTAGCCCAGGTTCAGAGCCGAATTTAGCACCTGTAAAAGCTGTGCTTAAGGATTTTAGTGGTAGAGAATACAATGCCAGTCTTATCACAAGTCCAGAATATTCAATGAAGAAATTGCTTGGAATGGGGTTTGAGAAAATTTTTACTATTACGAAAGTTTTTCGAAATTGTGAGGAATTTGGTGGAAATCATAACCCTGAATTTTCTATGTTGGAATGGTATTGTCAGGGCGCTGATTATCATGCGTGCATGCAAGAGACAGAGGAGTTAGTAAAGAGTGTATTAAATGTATTTGGGGTCAGGTCGTTACCTGTGACATTTGCCCGAAAAAGAATGCAGGATTTGTTTTTGGAGTATGCTTATATTGATCTGGATGATCCGATTCCCACTCTTGGCAAGGGGGGGCTAGGAAGGGGTCTTGACGACACTCAAAGTGATGCATTTTATCGAATTTTTTTGGAAAAGATTGAATCACATTTGGGGAAGGATCCGATTTTCGTTTATGATTATCCTTACTATCAAGCCGCGCTTGCACAATTAACATCTGATGGAAAATATGCACAGCGTTTTGAGTTATACATTAATGGGGTTGAACTCTGTAATGGTTTTACAGAACTCACTGATACAGATGAGCAGAGAAAGAGGTTTGAACAAGAGATACATGAACGAATGAATCAAGGAAAGCAGATTTTTCCAATTGACGAAGAGTTGTTGCGTTTGCTACCATTGATAAAGAATCCAACATATGGGAACGCACTTGGTATTGATCGGCTTCATATGGTTGCAACCGGTTGTAATTCAATTGAAGATGTGTTGCTTTTCCCAATAAATAAATTATTAAAATGAAATGAATTAGCATAAAAAATATTATGGCATCACCAAATGATATAAAAAAGGGCACAGTGATAAAATTGTCATCAGGAGATCTGGGGCTTGTTACTTTTTTTCAACGCGTAAGTCCAGGCAAAGGTGGATCTTTTGTGAGAACGAAATTAAAGAATTTAAAAACAGGCAAGTCTACAGAGGAGACATTTAAATCAGCAGAAAATTTAGATTTTGAAGACGTTCAAAATAAGAAGATGCAATATTTATATACTGATGGCAATTTATATACATTTATGGACAATGTTTCCTATGAACAGGTTTCTTTGTCACCGGATAATATTGGCGACGATGTAAAGTATCTTAAAGAGGGGCTTGATGTCACGGTTATCATGCACAATGACAACCCTTTAACCCTAGAGCTTCCAATGAAAATTCAATATTCAGTTTCATCAACACAACCTGCTGTAAAAGGGGATACTGCATCAGGAAATGTGCTTAAGGATGCAAAACTTGATAATGGTTTAATGGTGCGCGTGCCGATTTTTATCAAGGAGGGGGAGGAGATTTTGATTAATACGGAAAATGGAGATTATTGTGAACGTGTAAGTAAGTAATTTATTTATATCTATAGAATTCAACGTTTGAGACACAGGAAAACCTTATCCTGAAAAATTAGCGCAATGGGTTCAAAGTGAGATTGCCAATAAATAAATTAAACAAAAAATCAGAGAAAAGACTCTGATTTTTTATTTAGCTTTATTGTGCAAATGGTTCTGTTCCGGACTTGATTTTATCTTCAATTGCTGTACGAATCGATTTCATTGTTTTTTTGTTTTCTCGCAAATATTGTTTTACTGTCTCTCGTCCAAGACCGAGCTTTTCTTCTCCAAAAGCATAACTGTTTCCACTTTTTTGAATGACTCCATAAGGAACACCAAGCTCAATTAAATCTCCTGCAATAGAAATTCCTTCGTTATACATAATATCAAATTCGCATGTACGGAATGGTGCAGCAACTTTATTTTTTACAACTTTTACTTTTGTACGGTTTCCAACAATTTTTTCAGCCTGTTTGATTTGTGCTGAACGACGAATTTCAATTCTAATTGAGCTGTAGAATTTGAGTGCGTTACCACCAGGTGTTGTCTCAGGATTTCCAAACATAACACCAATTTTCATACGGATTTGGTTTATGAAAACAACTGTTGTTTTTGATTTGCTAACAATTGCAGCAAGCTTTCGAAGAGCTTGGCTCATAAGTCTTGCTTGAAGGCCCATGTGAGAAGCTCCCATATCACCTTCGATTTCTGCTTTTGGTGTTAGTGCTGCCACTGAGTCAATGATGATGACGTCAACTGCATTTGAACGAACAAGCGTCTCAACAATTTCCAAAGCTTGCTCGCCTGTGTCAGGTTGTGAAATAAACAACTCATTTATATCAACACCTATTTTTTCAGCATATTCAGGATCAAGCGCATGTTCTGCATCAATATATGCAGCTACTCCTCCAGTTTTTTGGACCTCTGCAACGATGTGCTGAGCCAAAGTTGATTTTCCAGAAGATTCAGGACCATAAATTTCAATGATTCGTCCTTTTGGAACACCGCCCACTCCAAGAGCCAGATCAAGTGATAGGCATCCTGTGCTTACAGATTCCACATTCATTGTTTGTGCTTCACCAAGTCGCATAATTGCACCATTACCAAAGCGTTGCTTAATTTGAGAAATAGCTTCTTGGGCGGCTTTTACACGGCCATTTGTGTCTATTTCATCTTTTACATGTTTTGCCATATTTTTGTGAATTTATTATTGGGATCAAACACAGCTTATCAAACTCTTGCAAAGAATTAAAGTGTGTAATTAATTGTATCAAAATTTTGCTAGGTTGACAATAGTTTTGTCAATAATAAATTACAATTATTTTGGATTCAATTAAAAAATGCCCAATGTTGGGGTATTTTTTTTGTTAGGTTTTTTAAACAAGACAATTAAAAAGTCTCATTTATCCCCATGGTATTTTTTTCATGTTCGAGCACAACCCGCTTGTATTCAATCTTTGGCCTCGAATACCTCTTTTTTGCCTCAATGGCAATAATATTAGTTCCACGTTCAAGTGCTATTTCATGTTTGAAATCACCAGATTGTGTAAGTAGCACCTCTTCTTCGTTTATAACAACGGAAATACCTTTTTTTACATATCCTTGAATTGTGATCAAAGCTTCTTTTGTGCTGTATCCGTTTTCAGGAAAAGAAATGATTATCTCAGGTGGTGATATTATTTTAAATACTTGCCAACCAATATAACTTGAAACAAGCAGTGCAACGATTATAATACCTGCAAATTTCATGAATTTACTTGCTACAAGAAATTGGATTGCTTTTGTTCGTTGTCTGGGCAGGCGGGCATTGATTACAAAGTCACACGTTCCGCATTCGTCCTCAAATCTTTCAAGAAAATATTTTTCATTACCACCAAGAGCTTGGATATAGGTTTTTAAATACTTTCTTGTGTATAGAGGCTCTGGAAGAAAAACATAATTATCATTTTCAAGAGCTTCGAGATAGCATCTTCTAATTTTTGTTTTCTTTTCAAGCTCACTAAGTGTTACATTTCCAGCACGCCTAAGTTCCCGCAGTGTTTCTCCAAGCGGTTTTGATTTATCAAATTTTCGGATTGCGAAGGACATGTTTTGTTTGGTATCTAGTATAAAGTATAGAATTCAATACTGCATACCGGATACAGGATACTGTATACTCTTGTTACCCGTTTTCTTCTAAATACTTAAGATAATCCTCACGGCACAAATGTTTTCGGTTTTTGTATGTTCTGTTTTTTGCGACTCGGATTTTCTTTTTACATGTTTCACATTTTGTCTCCTCAAGCAGAAATTGATTAGCAGCCCAATAAAGTTCATCAACACGATAGAAAAAATGTTTTGTTGGAGGGGCGATGTCCATCTTTTTATAATATTCGAGTTCAGGTTTTAAGAATGCAAATCTTCTTCCGGTTGATTTATCAAGCATTGCTTTTCCTGCCCATTGTTCAATATCTAAGTCAGAAATACAATCAGGCACAGTTGTGCTGTCTACCATGTCTGTGGCGTTTTCGAGGTCTCCTATTGCGCCGCTTGACTCCTTATCAAACATTGGGAACCCTAGACGTTTCTGATCTTCCTCTGTAACCATTAAAGATTCACTAGCAGATGTTTCCATGTAATGCGAAGATGCAAATTGTGGTCCAGGCATATTTGAATATTCACCATGATCAAGCATAGTACATTTAATTTCATCAACTTTTCCCCAATATTCGTCTTCTTCATACTGTTTGTTTAGTATGCAGTATCGTTGGCGGTTAAGCCCAATACAAGCAAAACAGTATTCACAGTTTTGGCAATTTAAACAATATTCAAGTCCTTGGCATTTAACTAGATTTATTGAGTATTTGCTGTGACTTGTGTCTTGCACTGTTGAACTAAAGTAATTGTCTGATGTATAAAAGCTACCAATTACATAGTAATTACGTTCGCTATTTCCGTAAATATAGTAACAGTGTTCATTATCTCGAGGACCCTGAATAACCATAAAACAGTCTTTACAGTCTGTGCAGTTAGCAAGGTACTCACCTGTGCTATTTTCTGCTTTCACATTAAAATTTTCTGGCCAGTAAGCCTGCATTTCCATCAAGCGCATAAAGTCTTCTTCCATTTTTTGCGTAATAGATCTACATCCAAATTTAATTGTAGCGAATCGTTCTTTCCACTCATCTTCAGAAAGTTGTTCATTCATCCATATATATTTTCGATTGCGTTTGTTTGTGGCTCCAAAGCAGTATTCGCAGTTGCGACAGTCAAAAATAAAATAACAGCTACTACAATCAAAACTTTCTCGCACAAATCGAGAATTAAAAATTCGTTGAGCATGTACTACATTAAACGAATTTGTGATATTTGAAGATGCATAGATTTCACTACATGATTCACCGTTGTCTAAGTCTGATGAGAAAAATGAGTTTTTGCTTTTGCTTGCAATTACAAAATAACTGTTTACATCTCCGTTTGAAATAAGTGAAATCGAATTTTGCGGCTCCTTGCCATTGAAAAAAGCGTTTACAGGAACGGTTTTACGTAGTTTAAGTAATTGATCAAGCACAGGGGTCGCTGGGTCATAGTCTAGAGCTTTATCTCGAAAATCTTTTTCAAACCATTCCTTATCAGGCAATACTGGAACTCCTGTTGCTGGATGCACATAAGTCAAAATAGGCTTTCCTGTTTCTGCATGTTTATTCCACCACCACTCATATCCAAATAGCATGCCACCGAGAATTTTCCATCGTGCATCAGGTGACCAAGAGGATGGTGGAACATTAAATTTTTTACACCAGTCAATCTCTCTTTGGGACAATTTCCACCTGTCGCCTGTTAGCGAACAGGTGCGTTCGCCTGGTTGTGTTTGGTTTAAGATGTCTGTGATTTTTTGGTCAAACTTTGGGGTTTTATTCATAGTATTTTTTATCTATCATATCTTAGCACAATGAGTGCATTTTTCAATTAAAAAAGCGCCTAATCCTCACAAAGTGATTCATGGGCGCGAGTGAGAGTTGACTGGTTTTTCAGCCGACATGGGCTCCGTGAGGTAACTCTTTTGAGGCAGTCCTTACTGGTGGTGGCACGGGGCCAATCTCAGTATCAGCCTCAGCAAGCTCTTGTCCTTGTGACTTTCGTTTGTAGCCGTCTTCGGTTTCAATATAATCATCGTTGAGCACATCGGCGATTGGTGAGCCGTTTGGGCGCGTGAGACGAACATACCATGGATCCAAAGGATCAGAATGATCGATCACGAATTCAGCAAGGTCGTACCTCCACCTCTTGGCTTTAGCAACGAGCGTACCACTGCCTTTGACAGTTTGCTTGCTTCCCCATAGATTTTCGATAATCTGCTCCATGAGTAGTTTAGCAACCGCATTTTGTGACTCTTGTTCTTGTAATAATTGTTTCAGTTCGTCGCGTTCCTTGCAAGCAGTCTTTTCGCGTATTAACGCTTTTTCAAGATACTTATTGTATGGATGAGTTACCAAAAGGTGCCAGGCAATAATCGCAAATACTCCGATCAATGCACCGAAACTTAAGAGTCCTCTCGCTGTAGACCATTCTAGACCAGACAGTGCAAGTGCAGCGATCATTACCGGGACAAAAACAGCCCATAAACCGTTTAAGATAATGTCACGCAAATCAGGACGAACGTTTTGTTGTAAAACATCGGTGGTCATGATATTCCCTTTTGGAATATAGGAAATCAGATCTTGAGCACGGTTGCACAGCAACCTTCGGAACGCCCGCAATATGCGACACCGCTCCTACACAATCTCATCTGTTTCCAAAGACAATTTTAATGTATTACAACAAGGAGGTTCTGTCAACACTCAGTATTCAAAAACAGACCCTTTCAGGTCTGTTTGTTTTTACCAATGATCTTTGGCACCATTTTCTGATTCCTCTTCCTCCTCTCCATCCTCTATTTCCTCTTCCTCTTCTTCAGGCGCGTCCTCTATATTATCGTCACCTGTTTCCTCAGTGTCTTCTTCATCTTTCTGTTTAGTATCATTGTCAATTGATTGTTCTTCTTGTTCTCCGTACAACATTTCATCATCACTACCATCATCTATTGTTTTATCATTTTCTTCCATTTCTTCCTCTTCATCTTTAAATCTCGTACTACTTCCATACGCTTCATTATAATCATCTTGAGCAGTTGGAATACTTTGGGCAATGTTGCCACCAGGCGGCCATTCTTCAATAAGGACATCACGAGGTTTAGCGCCCTCGCTTGGGCCAATCACTCCATGCTCTTCCATAATGTCCATAATGCGAGCAGCACGTGCGTATCCTACTTTGATACGTCTTTGCAAAAGGGAAGTGGAAGCCTTTCCAGCTTCAAGTACTACACGAATTGCATCCTCAAGCAGAAGGTCATCATCTCCTGAACCATCAAACACTGAACCTGTTTTCTGAGTTTCTGTAACTGCATAGTTGTAATCAGGCTCGCCGTTTTCTCGTAGAAAGTGTACAACACGCCCAACTTCTTCTTCTGATGCAAACGGACCCTGCATGCGTTTTGGTTTTGAAAGTTCTGCTGTTGAGAATAACATGTCTCCACGACCCAAGAGTTTTTCTGCTCCAGCACAATCAAGAATTGTGCGTGAGTCTGTTTGAGACGCAACAGCAAAAGCAATTCTGGCTGGGAAGTTTGCTTTGATAAGTCCGGTTATAACATCTACGCTTGGTCGCTGTGTTGCAAGAACAAGATGAATACCGACAGCACGAGCCATTTGCGCAATGCGCACAACAGCTCCTTCCATTTCGCGTCCATTTGTTGACATAAGATCAGCAAGTTCATCAATAGCAATTACAATTTTTGGCATTTGATCTTCAACTTTTCTGTTGTATGAATTAATATCCCGTACGCCAAATTTTGAAAGTACTTCAAGTCTTCTTTCCATTTCCCTGACAGTCCATTTTAGTGCATTGATAGCATCATCTGATTTTACAATTGGTGGAACAAGCAAATGAGGAATACCGGTGTATGCTGTGAGCTCGACACGCTTGGGATCAATTAAAATTAATTTCAAATCATCTGGTCCGTTTTGATAAAGCAAAGAAACAATTATTGTGTTTAAACAAACGCTTTTTCCAGATCCTGTTGCACCAGCAACTAAGATGTGTGGCATTTTATCTACACTAGCGACAATAGGTTTTCCTGATACATCAACACCAACAGGGAAAGAAAGATTTGACTCGCTTCTTTTAAATGTTTTTGATTCCAACAATTCTCTAAGCGACACCTTTGCAACTTTTTGATTTGGCACCTCAATTCCAACAAGCGATTTGCCCGGTATTGGTGCTTCAATACGAATTGGATGAGCAGCAAGAGCAAGTGCAACATCATTTTGTAAAGACATGATGCGTGAAATTTTTACACCCTGTGCTGGCCGTAGAGTAAATTGCGTTACTGTGGGGCCTGTTGTTGTTTGGCCCATTTCAACATCTATTCCAAATTGTCTGAAAGTTTTTTCTATTATTTCTTTGTTTCGCTCTATATCACCAGAGTTTGGTTTTCCTGCATGATAATCAAGAAGTTTTAAAGGAATAGCAACTCTGCGTCGTTTTTTGGTTGTAAGGATTTTTTCTTCTTGTGGTTGTTCATCTATTGTTTCTTCAACATCTTCTGGTTCAGCCAGTGTTTCATCTGTTTGCTGGTCTTCATCAAGGTTTTCTTCAGGTTCTTCCCAGCCACCATCTTCTTCTGATTCTTCTTCAAATTCATCAAATTTGTTTTTAGTTTTAACCCCAAAAAGATTTCCGATCCGTTCATGAATACGTAAAATATTTCCAAGTGATGTATTAAAAATTAATATAAGTGAAACAAAAAATAATGCAAATGTTAAAATAACAGCTCCCCAAAACCCAATGAACGACGGCAAAAGAAGTGCAAGAAATTGACCAATAATTCCACCAGTTAGAGTGCTTGAGCTTGGGTTTGAGATTATTAAATTAAGCAGGGCATTGAATGAAAGAAAAAAGAAAAAGACTCCAAGATAGCTCCAACCAGTAATTTTTGTTTTTTCTGGGAATAACATGGAGATACCAAGCAGAATAAGAGCAATGGGGAAAACAAATCGATCCCATCCAAAAAACAACAAAAGACTTCCATCAATGATTGATCCAACAGATCCAGCTATTCCAAAAAAAGACAGTATTATTATTGCTGCTAAAGCAAAGAACAAAACAATTGTTATTCCGCGCTTTGCTTCAGGATTTAGTTTAAAACCCGTTGTTTCTTCTTCCTCTTGGTTTTTTCTCTTTTTTCTCTTTTTTGATCGTGCCATAATTTTTATTCAGTAGGTGTATCAATTGTACAGTATTTTCAGTTTTTTTTCATGTATTTGAGTGGGTAACATTGAATTATGGGATTGTATTCAGACTCTTGACACAATAATAAAAATATGTTAAGGTTTTGCCTATTATCATTGACTGTTTTAGCGATTTGGTATAATATTATCAATAAATAAGCTTATCTTTCCTAGGCTGTATGGTTTTCCGATTTGGTTGAATCGATGCCGCGAGTGTTCCTTATATAGTATAAGGAAAAATCTCTCTCCTCACACTCAGAAGTAGCGACCCAGCTTTATCGTTGATTTACCATACAGCCTAGGGGAGTTAAGCGAAAAAGATGTTGTCAAATGCGATTTTTCGCTTTTTTGTTTTGATTAATTTAATATTTGTCTATGGGGACAAGTTGTAGACTACTTTAATTTGACAAAGTTTTTTTTTATTCTTTTTCGCTGAGTTAAGTAAAAAAACAGCATGTGCTTGACAATCCACTGATTATTCACATTCAGCGCTTGACACATATCCACAGCAATGGTATATTTGGCCCAGTTTAAAGGGTCCCGTTTGCGGCTGAACGGTCAACCGGCCCCACAAAATTATCCAATTTAAGCAGAGAATGCCATGTCTCTGAATACTAGCCGCACAAACAATCAGTAAAACTTCGTCTTTTAATTGAGGCGGAGATTTTTTGTTTTCACAAAATTAATTATCTATTACTAAATAAACAATTTAGAATTATAAATAATGTTATGAATTACAGACGATCATACATCAAGGAACCAGAGCGCCGTGTGTTTGACGCAGTGCCAGACGCACTAGAGTTGCCGGATCTCATTGAAGTACAACGTCAATCATACAAATGGTTCTGTGAAGAAGGAATCGGAGAATTATTTTCTGAGGTTACACCAATAAGAGATTTTATTGGACGTGATCTTGAATTATATTTTGATGATTATTATTTAGATGAGCCAAAATTTGATGAAAGTACCTCACGCGCAAAAAATATTACTTTTGAAGCGCCGTTGCGAGTAAAGACTCGCCTTGTTAACAAACGAACAGACACAAAAAAAGAGCAGGAGATTTATCTGGGTGACCTTCCTATAATGACAGATCGAGGAACATTCGTGATCAACGGAGTGGAACGAGTTATTGTCTCGCAGTTGGTTCGTTCAGCTGGAGCATTCTTTACAGCAGATGTATACAGAGGAAGAAGATACTATGGTGCAAAAATAATTCCTAACCGCGGTGCATGGCTTGAATTTGAAACAGATCCAAAAAATGTTATTTGGGTAAAGATTGATAGAAAAAGAAAAGTTGCTGTTACATCAATACTGCGAGCATTTGGAATTTCACAAGATGAAGAGATCCTTAAATTATTTGAGGATGTTGATGTGCACCCAACCAATCGTTACATTGAATCCACCATCTCAAAGGATGCTGCAAGCAATGAAGATGAAGGATTGATTGAAGTGTACAAACGTATTCGTCCAGGAGATCGTGCTACAGCTGATAATGCCAAGAGTCTGATTTATTCCATGTTTTTTAATTTTGATAGATATGATCTTGGAAAAGTTGGGCGCTATAAATTCAATTTGCGTTTTGGCCTTGATACATCTGATGAAATTGTTGGGCCTGAAGAAAATAGAATTATTACAAAAGAAGATTTGATTTTGATTATCAAAGAGATTATTAAATTAAATATCAGCCAAGGTGAACCAGATGATGTTGACCACCTTGGAAACCGACGTGTCCGAGCAGGTGGAGAGCTTATTCAAGGAAGATTTCGTGTAGGTCTTGCCCGTATGGAACGCATTATCAAGGACCGTATGTCAACACAGGATCTTGATTCTCTTTCTCCTGCTAAGCTCATTAATGCCAGACCTGTGATTGGAGCTGTACGAGAATTTTTTATGTCATCTCAGCTTTCACAGTTCATGGATCAAACAAATCCTTTGGCCGAGCTTGAGCATAAGAGACGTTTGTCAGCCATGGGACCTGGCGGTCTTTCAAGAGAGCGTGCGGGTTTTGAGGTTCGAGATGTGCACCCAACTCACTATGGCCGAATTTGTCCTGTTGCAACTCCTGAGGGACCAAACATTGGTCTAATTGGTCACTTAGCAAGTTACGCAATTATTAACAAATATGGATTTATTGAGACTCCTTACAGAAGAATTATAAAGGAAGAAAAAGATGGACAAACAGTTGCTCGCGTAAGTCATGAGATTGAATATATCAACGCCTTTCAAGAGGAAAGATCTGTTACAGTTCCTGTTACAACACCAGTTGACGAAAAAGGTTACTTTGTTGAGAAGTTTGTTAGCGGAAGAAAATATGGAGAACCTAAAATTGTAAGTCAAGCTGAAACTGATTACATGGACGTTTCAAGTAAACAGATTGTTTCTATTGGAACATCCCTTATTCCTTTCTTAGAGCACGATGATGCTACTCGAGCACTCATGGGAACAAACATGCAGAGACAAGCTGTTCCTACAGTAAAGCCTGATGCGCCAATTGTTGGAACCGGAGTAGAGCGTCGTGCAGCTCGAGATTCAGGCCACTTGATTTTGGCAGATGAGGATGGAGTGATTACAAAAGTTGATGGTCATTCAATTGAACTAACAGACAAAAAAGACAATCTCTATAAACATGAATTAAAAAAGTTTTTAAGAAGCAATAATTCAACTTCTATTAATCAAAGCCCAAGTGTAAATATTGGGCAGGAGGTTAAAAGGGGGGATGTTCTGGCTGATTCGTCTGCAGTAGATAAAGGTGAGTTAGCGCTTGGTCAGAATGTTTTAGTGGCCTTTATGGCATGGGATGGTTATAACTTTGAAGATGCTGTTATTATTAGTGAGAGACTTGTTCATGATGATCGTTATACATCAGTGCACATTGAGGATTACACCATTGACGTGCGAGACACAAAGCTTGGGCCAGAGGTTGTTACAAATGACATTCCAAACGTGTCAGAAGAAAAATTAAAAAATTTGGATGCAGAGGGAGTGATTCGTGTTGGTGCTGAGGTAAAGTCCGGAGATATTCTTGTTGGTAAAATTACTCCAAAAGGAGAAACTGAACTTTCTGCTGAAGAAAAACTCTTGCGCGCAATTTTTGGGGAAAAAGCTCGCGACGTTCGTGATTCTTCTCTTTATCTTCAACAGGGTGAACACGGAAAAGTAGTTGATGTTACAGTGTTTTCTCGTGAGGATGGAGATAAGTTGTCTCCTGGCGTGATTAAGCAAATTCAAGTTACTGTTGCTGACTTGCGAAAAGTTCAAGTCGGAGACAAGGTTGCAGGGCGACACGGAAACAAAGGTGTTATTTCACGAGTTGTTCCAATGGCTGATATGCCTTTTCTTGATGATGGAACACCAGTTGATGTTATTTTAACTCCACTTGGAGTTGTTTCACGTATGAACTTGGGGCAGATTCTTGAGGTTCACCTAGGTCTTGCCGTAAATTCACTTGGCTATAACATTTCAACTCCTGTTTTGAATGGAGTTACTGAAAACCAGATTCGTGAGGAGCTTAAAAAAGCAGGTTTTCCTTCTTCTGGACAGTTGCCACTTTATGATGGGAGAACAGGCGAATCATTTGAACACCATGTTACAGTAGGTTATATGTACATTATGAAATTAGCTCACATGGTTGAAGACAAAATTCACCAACGATCCATTGGTCCTTATTCTCTTATTACTCAACAGCCTCTTGGTGGGAAAGCACAGTTTGGAGGTCAGAGATTTGGAGAAATGGAAGTATGGGCACTTGAAGCATATGGGGCTGCACATACATTGCAAGAAATCCTTACTATTAAATCAGATGATGTTCCTGGGCGAAGTAAGGCTTATGAAGCAATTATTAAAGGAGAACAAATTCGTAAAGTTAATATTCCTGAATCATTTAATGTTCTTGTGCGCGAGTTAAAAGGTCTCTGTCTGGACGTAGAGTTATTAAAAGATGGAGACAAGGTCGAACTCAGTGCTGATAAACGAAGAGAAAAAGAAAAAGAATCTAATGAAGTTTAATCAGTTTGATTAATCATTAGAGAATATAAATATATGTTTCAAAAAGACGATACATTAAAGATAAGCGACTTTGACTCAATTCGTTTGAGGGTGGCATCACCTGAAATCATTCGATCATGGAGTTATGGAGAGGTATCTAAACCAGAGACCATCAATTATCGCACACAAAAACCTGAGAAGAGCGGTCTATTCGCTGAGGAAATTTTTGGACCTTCAAAGGACTGGGAATGTTACTGCGGTAAACATAAAAAAATAAGATACAAAGGAATTGTTTGTGATAAATGCGGAGTTGAGGTAACACACAGCAGTGTGCGTCGTGAGAGAATGGGGCACATTGAGCTTGCAACACCAATTTCTCATATTTGGTTTTTGCGAGGAGTTCCAAGCAAAATTGGTACAGTGCTTGATTTGTCTATCCAGACACTTGAAAAAATTATTTACTTTGCGAGTTTTATTATTACTGATGTTCATGAAGAAGCTCGACTGCAGATGATTGAGCAAGTGCGAAGTGAGTATAAGAGCAAGAAAAAAATGATTGAAGGAGAATTCAAGCGTGATGTTGGGAGACTAGCAGACAAATTTAAAGATGATGAAAAGAAAATAAAACAGGAGACTGCGAAGCTTGCAGAGATTAGAGATTCAAAATTTGAAGAACTTGAAGAAGATTTTCTTGAAGTTGATCAAGAGTTAAAAGACATCAAAATAATGAAGATTATCTCTGAGGCAACGTACCATGAGTGGTCATTAAAGTACGGGCATCTTTTTGAGGCAAGCATTGGAGCCGAAGCAGTGGATTATCTTTTGCGCAGAATTAATGTAAAAGAAACAATCAATTTGCTTGAAGAGACAATGAAAAAAGCCTCAGCAGCGCAGAAAGACAGAATTCTTCGAAGATTAAAGCTTTTAAAGTCTTTGGATGTAAACGAAATTAAACCTGATTGGATGATTTTGAAAGCCGTGCCTATTATTCCACCTGATTTGAGACCAATGGTTCCTCTTGATGGGGGAAGGTTTGCAACATCCGATTTGAATGATTTATATCGACGCGTGATCAATAGAAACAACCGTTTGAAGCGATTAAAAGAGTTAAATGCACCTGAGGTTATTTCAAGAAACGAAAAGCGAATGCTCCAAGAGGCAGTTGATGCTTTGATTGATAACAGCGCAAGACACAGCAAAACAGTTATTGCCGCAACAGGCAAAAAGAGACAATTAAAATCACTTGCTGATCAGCTTAAAGGAAAGCAAGGTAGATTCAGACAGAACTTGCTTGGTAAACGCATTGACTATTCTGGACGAAGTGTGATTGTTGTTGGACCACACCTTCGCCTTGATCAATGTGGTATTCCAAAGAAAATGGCTCTTGAACTTTTTAAACCTTTTGTTATCTCAAAACTCATTGAGCGTGAATATGTTCATAATATCAGAAGTGCAAATCGATTTATTGAAAGCGACAGGCCTGAAACATGGGATATTTTAGAAGAGGTTACAAAGACAGCACATGTAATGTTAAACCGTGCTCCAACTCTTCACAGACTTGGTATTCAAGCATTTCACCCAATCCTTATTGAAGGTAAGGCAATTCAAATTCACCCTTTGGTTTGTGATGCTTATAACGCTGACTTTGACGGAGACCAAATGGCAGTTCATGTGCCTTTGACAGATGAGGCTAACTGGGAAGCTTCAGAGCTCATGCTTGCAACAAAGAACCTTTTGAAACCAGCTCATGGTGGACCAGTGGCTACTCCAGGAAAAGATATTGCATGGGGAAGTTATTATCTTACAATGACGATTAGCGAGCCTGATGAAAAGAATATGAAAGCATTTGCATGTAAGACAGATGCACTTTACGCACACAAGGCGAGAAAAATTGGATTGCGTGATTGGATAAAAGTGAGACTTGATGAAAAATCTCCTGAGCTTACAGTAACAACCATTGGGAGAATTATTGTAAACAATGTATTCCCAGACGATATTCCGTTTATGAATAAAGTCATGGGAAAGAAAGAGCTTGCTCAGATCGTGAAATTAAATCTTGAATTAAAGGGCTCTGAAAACACTGCTGATCTTCTTGATAGACTCAAGGATATGGGATTTAGATACATTACCCACTCTGGGTATTCATGGGGAATGGCTAACCTTCCTTTTATTACAGAACGAAAGGCTTTAATTGAAGAAGGTGACCGAAAAGTGCGTGAGGTAGAAGATTATTATTCTCAAGGCCTTCTTACACAAACAGAAAGGCACAGTTCAATTATTAAAGTTTGGAATGAAGTAAAAGATCAGATTTCAGAGTTTGTTGAAAAGGCAATTGAGCCGTTGAATCCAGCAGCAACCATGATTGAGTCAGGCGCTCGAGGAACATGGAGCCAGATGACTCAGATGATTGGAATGAAAGGACTTGTGGCAAACCCTGCAGGAGAAATTATTGAGCTTCCTGTTAAGAGTTCGTTTAAAGATGGTTACAATGCCTTGGAATTCTTTATTTCAAGCCATGGTGTGCGAAAAGGTTTGACTGATACAGCTCTGCGAACTGCAAACGCAGGTTATCTTACCCGCAGACTTGTAGATGTTGCTCAAGATGTTGTTGTACGTGAAGAAGACTGTGGTGATGATTTGGGTGTGGTTCTTACAAAAGAGGAATCAGATGAAATTGGTGAGCCATTGCTTGTTCGAATCTTGGGACGCTTTGCCATGTCTGATATTAAAAAACCAGGTGGACGAAAGGTGATTGTAAATACTGGTGAATTGATTACTGAAGAACATATCAGAGAGATAGAATCTTCTAAAACAGATCTCGAGCAGGCACACGTGCGATCTGTTATGACATGTAAGCTTCATCGTGGGGTTTGTAAAAAATGTTATGGTTATGATCTTGCTTACAACAAATTAGTTGAGCTTGGTACATCAGTTGGAATTATGGCAGCACAATCTATTGGTGAGCCTGGTACTCAGCTTACTATGCGTACATTCCACACAGGAGGTGTTGCAGGGAAAGATATTACCCAAGGTCTTCCACGAGTTGAAGAATTGTTTGAGGCCCGCTCACCAAAGCAAAAGGCAATTATGTCAGAGGTTTCTGGAAAAATTCAGATTGAGCAGATTCAAAAAGAAATCGTGCAAGCCGAAACTGGAAAACAGATTATTGACATGCGTCCAGGTCAGAAAACTGTAATGGTGCATTATTTAGGTGTTGACGAAGCACATTACATTGTTGGTAAAACATCTAGCATGAAAGTTAGGGAGGGCGATAAGGTTATGCAAGGTGATGTGCTAGCAGAAAAAAGAGATGGAGAAAAAATTCTTTCTGAATTTGAAGGTGCTGTATGTTTCAAAAAAGATGGTACTGTGACTGTTGTCTATGAAACACCAAAGATTCGTGAGCATTTGATTCCTCCAGGTTATACGCTGTATGTAAAGGATGGTGATGAGGTTCTTGCTGGAGATACTCTTACTGATGGAAATCTTGATTTGCAACTTTTGTTTAAACACAAAGGACAAGACGCTGTTCAACGTTATCTATCAAAAGAAATTCAGTTTATTTATTCAAGCCAAGGCCAGAAGCTGAACAACAAACACATTGAGGTTATTATTAGGCAGATGTTTAGCAGGGTTCGAGTTCTTGATGCAGGCACCACTGATCTGTTACCAGGAGAGATTATTGAAAAAGCGACTTATTTAGACGCTAATGTGCTTGCTGGAAAAGGGAAGGGGTCTGTTTCTGAGGCTTTGTTCCTTGGTATTACAAAAGTGTCACTTTCTACGGATTCATGGCTTTCAGCAGCATCATTCCAAGAAACAGCAAAGGTTCTTATTAACGCAGCTGTTACAGGCAAAGTTGATAAGTTGGCTGGCTTGAAGGAAAACGTGATAATTGGTCGTTTGATTCCAGCAGGAACTGGTTTTAATGAAGGTACAGGTCCAGTTGCTCAAAGGATGCGCCAAGAGCAAGCCGAGCACTGTGATCATTTTGATGAAAACGATGAGTTTGTTGTTGAATCAAAAGAGCCAGGAGTAGAAGAAGCTGGAGAACCAACAGAGAAAAAAACAGATAAGGAATAAAAAACAAAAACAGGGTTCATGCCCTGTTTTTGTGTTGCAAAAGTTGGTTATTTTGGATAAGATTCGTGTAGGTATCTGGGTGGTTAGAATTGAGGTAACCACATGAGATCAGATGATTTGATATAATTACATTTATTAAACAAGTTTCTATAATGTATGTCAGGGCATAGTAAATGGCACAACATTCAAAAAAAGAAAGGCTCTGCTGATTCAAGGCGTGGCCAGCTTTTTACTAAACTTTCAAAAAGCATTTCTATTTGTGCGCGAGAGGGTGGTGGTGACCCAGAATTTAATTTTGCTCTTCGGGTCGCTGTGGACGCAGCGAAAGCTGCAAACATGACCAAGGATAAAATTGAATCTGCGATTGCTCGCGGTACTGGTGGTCCAGATGCAGTCACACTTGTTGAGGTTGTGTATGAAGGATATGGGCCGTCTGGCATTGCGTTTTTGATTAGGTGTTTAACAGATAATAAAAACCGAGCAGTTTCTGAGGTACGAAACGCAATGAATAAAAACGAAGGATCTTTGGGTAGTGTGGGGAGCGTTATGTGGATGTTTGATTGCAAAGGAGTTGTGACAGTTGCTGACGCAAGTGTGATAAAAGACAGAGATGCGTTTGAGCTTGCGGTTATTGATGCAGGCGCAGAGGATATTAGGGAGCACGATGGTCTGATCCAAGTTGTGTGTGCTATTGAGGATTTAAGGAAAGTATCAGAAGCAGTTGAGAGATTAGGGGTTAAGCCAGATGGTGCTGGTATAGAATATGTTGCAAAAGATTTTATAGAAGTTACTGCTCAGGGAGTAAAAGAGAAAATTGATAAATTACTTGATGTACTCGATGAGCTAGATGATGTTGATGAGGTTTATACAAATCAATTATGACAAATGAAACAGAAGGACAAATAATTCTTGGGATTGATCCAGGGTATGGGAAAATGGGGTTTGGTTGTATTAAGATAGTAAAAAACAAAATCGAACTATTGGCTGTAGGGGTTGCAACAACTCCAGTTGACATGGAGTTTACTGGACGGCTTTATTTGTTGGTTAATGATATCACCGAGCTGATTGAAAAATTTAATCCAGATTCAGTTGCAATCGAGAAGTTGTTTTTTGCAAAAAATTCACGCACTGCAATGCAGGTTGCAGAAGCGCGCGGTGCAGTAATGTCTGTTTTTGCTAAGTATAATTTGCATGTGCAGGAGTTTACTCCAGCTCAAATTAAGAAGGCGCTTACAGGAGATGGGAAAGCTGATAAGCGTGCTGTAAAGTTTATGGTAAAAACGCTTTTGAATCTGTCGCGAGTCCCACGACCCGATGATGCAGCAGACGCTCTGGCAGTTGCAATTACTGCTTCAACTGTTAAATATTAAATTCAAAATATGCCAAGAATACCTCGTAGAGATTGGGAAGAACTCGGTATTGATCCAACTTCTCAAGAATATTCTCCAACAAAAAAAGAGATTGAAGCAGATCAAAAATTAGTTGAAGATGCAAGAAAAAGAATCAAATATGTTGCATTAGAAATTGATAATCCAGACTGCGATCCATGGGCAGATGAAAAAAAGGATTATTATACAACAGCGGATCCGGATGACCTTTGGTCTTCTTTAATGTACACAGAAAGCGATGTTATTGATAAAATTCGTGACCCTGAAGAAAAACAAAAAATAAAGGCAGAATTAGAAAAGGTTTATAAAAAATTATACCTACAGTATCTTCCATATCTTCAGACGGCTGTTGAGCAATTTGGGAGAGTGAATTCGCCACTAGACGGTAATGGGCGAGGCTATGGTGGAAATGCATTGGATGTTAAGGGTTATTTTGACTCAGCAAGAATTATGGCTGAACATTGTGGTTTGGAAGGGGATGAATTAAATGAATTTCAAATTGAAATTGATAGAATTAAAACTACTTTTGAAGAATATCAAAAAGAACCAACATTAAGTACTTTTGAAAGAAAACATACTGAGTTGATGAATGAATTGTTTCGTATTCAAGATAGGGAATTTTGGGCAGGTGGTGGACTTGATGATGTGATTGTTTTGGATCACGACAAATCAAGAGAAAAACATATTGCACAATTGGAACTGTTGGTTGGCAAGGCACATGCTCTTAAAGAAATTGCTGATAGAATGCTCAACAATGATTTGCGTGCTAGATCACAAAAGCATGCCCAAGGAATGTATCAGTGGGCTGAAAGTGAAGTTATTCGGTTTTCAGCTCCAAAGGAATTAAATGTTCTTGAAGCAAAGATTAGAGAGTTGATAGATCAAGCTAAGTATAAACGTGAATTATCTGATGTTGATGTGGAAGCTGTGTCTGCTGACTTGAAGGAATTTGATACTATGAAATATTCACGATTTGCAATAAAAATTGAGAAAATGAAGAAGTTGTTTGAAGCAGCTCAAAAGATTGCAAGAGGTGAGGCAGAAGATGTTGAAGAGGCATCTATTGATTGGGAGAGTAAAGAGGGCGCTTGGCCTTGGCAGAGATTGCGGATTGATATAACTTATGATGAAAAGATTGTGAAGAGTGCGTATCGAGAGCTTGCACTCAAATATCATCCAGATAGAAATAAAGGTGACAAGTGGGCTGAAGACAAAATGAAGTCAATCAATGAGGCATATAATACCATTGAGCGGGCAATACAATTTAGTAAAGAAATGGGATTATAAGATGAATCAAAAACAGGGCCAAGATCCTGTTTTTTGACACGTGCGATTTTGTTTGATACTGTCTTGTCACGCTCTTTTCATTGGAGGTTTGTGTGTTTAAAAAAGCAATTGAGATTTTGTATGACCAAGATCTTCTTCCTGTAAACCGAGACAATGCCGCAAACTATATAACACTTGTTGGTGTGTGGATGTCGCGATTTTCGCTTTATGTATTTTTTGGAGCGCTTGCGTGGTTTCTATATGCTGGTGAAGTAAGCCAGTGGGCACGTGGTGTCGCAATCGCACTTACATCTTTTGCAGCTGTGATGGATGGAATTGATGGATACGTGGCGCGTAAGTTTAAATGCGTTTCTGACTTTGGAAAAATCTTTGATCCGCACCATGACAAGATTCAGTATCAGTGCAAGACTCTTGGTCTTATTACTGATTCATTTTTTGCTCTGCTTGCAACTGGCAATTATTGGTTTTTGCTTTTTGCAATTCCTGTAAAGTACTTCACAGGAGAGCGTGATGAGACAGTAGGGTTCCACCGCACTTGGGCTGCAACGGTTTCAGATCAGATTCAGGTGTCGGCTCGCCAAAGCGGCAAATGGCGCACACGAGTTTGTTTCACTGCGCTACCAATTCTTCACCTTGTGATTTATCCATTTGCTCATGTTCCTTCCTTCATTGTTCTTGCTCTGCTTTGCATTGCTGTCACTAATTGGTCACTTCATGACTATGTGACTGGATACAGAGATGCAATTCGCAGTGCGAAAAAAGCTAGTGTAAACTAACTTTCAAATCAAAATCCCGGGACTCATCCGGGTTTTTTGTCACAGTGAGGCCCTGAAGTTGTTGAAGGGCCGAAGCAAGTTTCTCATTGAACTAGAGCAAGATCTGTATGTATCACAATCGGTTGCATTGATTCAATCTCAGCTGTGTAATCCATATTCGGAATCGGATTATATAGAAAGATTTTTTTCTTTAGCACAAATGCAAATGCCATTTCCATAAGCGCTCCACCGCCCACGTATCCTGCAACACCCTTCTTGTCAAAATTAAGAATAAGTATTGCATCTGAATTTTGGATCTCTTTGTAATAATAATTGACAACATTTTGACGAATTGCCCGTTGTGCAATTTCACCGGTTTGTTTTTCTTCCATGATTTGATCAAAAGTAGCTTCTCCACTAATTACTTTTTTTGCTGTCATTGGGATAATAACATCGTGGCCCATTTTTTGTAGTTGATTTGAGGTGTGTTTGATCTCTGGTATAAAATCTAAACTTGCGACAATAACAATTTTCATACTATTTATGCCTATGGATTATTTTATAAAAGTCTGAATATGTAAGTCCTTGGATGAGTATGCCGTAGAGGATTCCGTTTACCACATCGTGATAGTAGCCAACGAACATTAGAATAAACAAGATTAAAGTAGCCCAGATCCAATGATGCAAGTGAATCATGTGGTTGCCAATACGAAATCTGATTGAGTGGATTCGCCCTTGTTGTTGTTCGCGTTTTCCAGCAAAAAACCAAGCGACAATATAGCCTAGTAATGCTGCTGCAATAAAAAGTGAGATGTCCATAATAGCTATATTTTAATGATTTATCTCTGTTTGGTCAAAGAATTTGGCCCATAGCTTGACAAACAAGTAATTTTTTGGTATTATGATTCGTCTGGGGTTGTGCAGAACGGTTCTGCAAAGCTCCTTTTTTGAACCCTCAACCGCAAGGAGGCTCAATGAGCCGTGTTGAGAAGCAGGGCGAGCAGTTCGCCATAGCATTTGGTGTGGACCATCTGCCTGACATTGGGGCATTCGTGATGGTCTGGGATCATACCATTTTCGAGCAGCCTTTTGATGAGGGCGAAGAAGGTGGCACGAACATTGTGCTTCATTTGAACAACACAACACTTGAGGGCGATCGGCACCTTGATGAGCGTGAGGTACTCAAAGCTGCACGGAAGTACGGCATCGAGGTCACCGAGGCTGAGGTGTACGCAGCTCTTGACTAGCCCTTTCACACAACCTCTCTTTGAGAGGTTTTTTGTATCTGGCATGTTTTATATTTTAAAGTATTGTTTTTTTGTACTCAAGTACCTTTCACCCCTATCAGGAAAAACAGTAACGATTTTTTTGTATTGTTTTTGAAGAATTTTTGCTGCCAGAAAATTTGCGCCAGAACTTGTTCCAACCAGTATTCCATAAGTGCCTGCAAGTTTTTTTGACATTTTTATTGCATCTTCGCTTTTTATTGATACTATCTGGTCAATTAGTTTCTGATTTTTCGTTATTATTTGAGGAATAAACCCTTCGCCTATTCCTTGAATTTTATGCAGTCCAGGCTTTTTACCTGAAAGCACGGATGATTCATATGGCTCTACTGCAACAATCTGGATATTTGGATTAACTTTTTTTAAAGCCTGAGCCGTACCGATTAGTGTACCGCCTGTACCTACTCCTGCGACAAAAGCATCTATTTTTGAAGCTTGCATAATAATTTCTTGACCCAGCCCTTCTCTGTGAGCAGAAATATTATCAGGATTTGTAAATTGTTTTGGAAGCCAGAATTCATGATTGTTTCTAATGAGTTCTTTATATTTTTTTATTGCTCCTGAGACATCTTCTTTTGCTGGAGTCAAAATTATTTCTCCACCAAATATTTTGATCATTTTTCTTCTTTCTATGCTCATGGACTCTGGCATAATTGCTGTGAAACGATATCCTCTGATTGCTGATATCATGGCCAAAGAAATTCCAGTATTGCCTGAGGTTGCTTCTAAGATTTTATCACCTTTCTTAAGTTCGCCCCTTTCTTCTGCTTTTTGAATAATGTACCAGGCCATTCTGTCTTTAATGCTTCCTGTTGGGTTAGTTGTTTCAAGTTTAACGTAAACCCCTTCGATATTTAATAAAGGTGTTTTGCCAATTGTGTTTAGGATACTATTCATATTTTTAAATTAATAAATCAAAAAAGCCTCTGGAAAGAGGCTTTGTATACATATTAAATGTGAAATTTTATGTATTCACAAAACCAACCTCTTTCCAACAGGTTGCGCAACAAGAATTTTGGATGGCTAAATGATTCATATTGATTTCATTCTATAGATTTCTTTCGTTAATGTCAACAGTAGGTATTTGATGAAAAAACCTCCAACAGAAGTTGAAAGTTTTTTCTATGGAGCGGGTAGGGGGGTCTCAATCGCTCGCTCTATTTCTTATTATGCTTTTACTTTTTGTCCCAAGAACAACCAGACAATCATTTAAACTTATTGAACTTTTGATCTCAGTAGTTGATTGAGGATTTTTCGATCATGTTTGATATTTTTTATTTTTGGTCCAAGTAGTTTGTACAACTTCGGGTCATTTGTTTTTATCTTTTTAAGACTTCCTGCATTTAGTTTATTAAAGTAGTCTAAGCACTCAATAGATACGCTATTAAATGTAATATCATTTATTTGTGCGTTGTTTTTTTTTAAATACTGTTGGGGACATGATTCATGAAGGTTTTTACCTAAACTCATTTCAAAGTTATTTTCTGGAAGCTTGTCAATAACAGCAAAAGTAATTATTGGATTATCATCCTTTGGTTCAAAGTATCTTAGTTGTTTAGGATCATCTGGCATGAAATATTCTTTAATTTGTTTAAATCCAAGTTTACCTAAAGTTGCCTTAGCCTTTGGAATATCTTTTCTCCAACACAGTAAATCAAGATCATTGTGCATTCGACTCAGTTTGCCAAGATAACCATCAACAGCGAGGCCACCAATGACGTAAAATGGGAGTGATTTTGGGAACATTGACCTGACCTGTTTAAGAAGTGATAGCGGATTACGTGCAAGGTGATTTATTATAAAATCAAAACCAGAGCCTGTGTGCAAGAACGACATCATGTCACTGGCGGTTTGTTTATCACTAAACTCAAGACTGCAAAGCAAGGACCACTCATTGAATTGAAAGGTTTTTGTTTTAATGATTTTCTGATAAGGTTTGAGATCCTTTGCGAGATTATTAGTGGTTTTTATTACCAAGCCGTCATCAAGTTCTGATTTAATAACAAAGACTGTTGGCATATATTTGGGTTTATGATTAAGTGTCCTTATTATAACATGAATTGTCGGGTCTCTCTGAGGATAGACTTATTCTTAAATGAAAAAACCTCCAACAGAAGTTGAAAGTTTTTTCTATGGAGCGGGTAGGGGGAATCGAACCCCCGTCATCAGGTTGGAAACCTGAGATAATCACCATTATACGACACCCGCCTGAAGTTGAAACGCTTGAAAATGGCGATCTGTTGATTCATGGAGCCTCTGCAACTCGTCGCTGTATATTTATATACAGCTCCTCGTTGCTTTCTCCATTCATCAACATCTCATCCATTTTCAAGCGTTTCATGAATTGTGTTTGTAATCTTTACTATCAGATTTTAGTTTTTCTGTTCTTAAGCCTTTGAGCTTCTCTCAATCAATGGAGCCTCTGCAACTCGTCGCTGTATATTTATATACAGCTCCTCGTTGCTTTCTCCATTCATCAACATCTCATCCATTTCAAATGTTTTGCCAATACAAGATAAAATTAATTATACACTGTCTGATTCTTTTGACCCTTTTCTTCCAGACTTTTCCTTAATTATGAAAGCACCTACCGAAACAACCAAAACAGCCAGTATGATCAGCAGATATTCTGCCATAAGAAATCGATTTCGTCTAGAGTCAACATAAGGTTTTTCGCCAAGTGGTGCTGGGAATCCAATTCCAGGTGCTACATCAATTTGTGTATCTGTTGTTGTTCCAAGAGCCATCACAACTCGCCAGTTTGGGAAACCATCGGCTGTAATTTCATCAAATGGGATATGAATTGTAAATGTATTATCATTCTTTGAGTGAGTTGCTTTTGACTCTGGGAATGCCCAGAAATCTTCTTCAATATTATACCAGCGAAATCTGTTTTGCCATTCTTGCTCATCAGGATTATAAGCGACTTGATATTCAGCATCCATTTGTCCTCGGACCCCTGCTTTTTCATTGTTTGTATTGTCTCCATCACGATCAACATAAACATAGCAGTTGATTGCAATAGGTGGAAGCTCAGGTACTGGTCCTGCGAGAGAAACAATTACATCCCATGTTTTTAAATTTTCATTTTTTTGTGCAACAACTTTTGTTATGTCTCCATATGGTTTTTGAATGGAGGTTGTTGTACCGACTCGTGAGAGCACGTCGCCCTGTGGGTCTTCAAGCGTTTTTTCACCTTTTGTAAAATCAAAAGCTTGTCTTTCCTCTGTTTTAACAGCTGTTTGAAGTTGTTCATCTGTTATACCCAGTTTTTGGCGCAAATAATCATCTGTTCCAGGTCGAATAGATGCAAACACAGCCACAGGCAAGCTTGTAAATATCGCAATAATAGCTATTGTTTTTATGATATTTTTCATATTTATGTAGCGAAGTTTACAACAATCGAACGGATTCGTCAATAATTTCTTGACTTTGGATTGTAAGTATTATATATTGGATTTACATGTATTTAGAAACAAGAAACAATCAAGTTTCATCATGGTCATGGG
>JBDRLV010000086.1:0-3798 GCA_043812755.1 Patescibacteria group bacterium
TGGCCGTAGGTATGGTTATATTAGGGCTGAAATTGACCTGTATTCGCGTTTGGGGGTAGCAGTGCCACGAAAGCACCCAACAAGGCGTATCAACGAATTATACGCACAAATGAATATGGCGGTCTTTGAAGATAAACAATGCGATTTATGTAACAAGCAGATAAGTGTTGCCTTGAATAGAACTAATAAAAATCGCAAAATATTTTGTCACAATTGTTATTTGAAGTATCTTGAAGAACATGGATAAGGAGCTGGAAAACAGAAATACTTTAAACACAGAAATTAAGAAACAAAGAAACCTAATTACTGCCATTGTGAGGAGTCCTGAGCTTGTCAAAGGACGACGAAGAATCTCATTGATTAACAATGGGATCCTTCGTCACTACGTTCCTCAGGATGACAAGGTAAACATTTGAAACCTTTAGCTTCCTTAAGATCACTTAAGCTCCCCTTGAAACATATGATCAAAAACGACATAAAAATTAATATGCTTGAAGCCGAAGATGTGCTTGATGATATTGAAGGATTCACACGCGATGAATCAAATCGTGTTGAACGCCGGAAACTTCGTCCAAGAGAAATTGTAAAGTTTGATTAATATGGAAATATATCAAGCTATTATACTTGGTATTGTCCAAGGCATTTGTGAATTTCTACCAATTTCAAGTTCTGGCCATTTAGTTTTGATCCCAGAATTTTTTGGTTGGGAAGTTCAGGATATTAGCTTTGATGCAATTGTTCATCTTGCAACTCTTACTGCTGTAATTGTTGCTTTACGTAAAGACATAATTAGTTTATTTCAAAAACAAAATCATTTCTTAATCTGGATGATTGTTGTAGGCACTATTCCTGCAATCATATTCGGATTAGTAATCAAGTTTTTAAACTTTGATTTCCGTCACGTTAATGTAATCATTGTGTCTTTGGTCTTGTGGGCAATCATTCTCTATATGGCAGATAGATTTGTTAAAGAAGAGCCAAAAGAGATTCATGGGTTAAAGTGGAAACAAGCAATTTGGATCGGAGTCGCACAAGCTATTGCATTGATACCAGGAACATCACGATCTGGAATCGTAATCAGCGCAGGATTATTTTCAGGTCTATCCAGATCTGCTGCAGCGCGATATGCATTCCTACTTGGAATTCCAGCAATTGCAGCAGCAGGTTTATTATCATGTTATGAGGTTGTAACAGGGTCTGTTCAAATTTCTGTATTGCCACTGCTTGTCGGTTTTATATCCGCTTTTGTAACTGGACTATTTGCAATTCAATTTCTTCTCAACCTTTTGAAAAAAGGCGATTACAAGGGGTTTGCACTTTATAGAATCCTGCTAGCTATAATATTAATCTTGTTCATTGTTTAATCATTCAGCACTGTCATTGCGAGGAAGCCGAAGGCTGACGAAGCAATTTTCGATCAAGAAGATTGCTTCGGCCTAAAGGCCTCGCAATGACAAGATGAATATATGCCAGAAAAAATCAAACTAACAACTTCAGATCAAATTGAAATAATAGGGGATTACTATTTATCTGAAGGAAATAAATTTGCAATCCTCTTACACATGATGCCAGCCACTAAAGAAAGCTGGGTGGAGTTTGCTCCCAAGCTTGTTGAAAAAGGTTACACCTGTCTTGCAATCGATGAGCGTGGCCATGGCGAAAGCACAATGAATGGGACACTTGATTATCAGAACTTTTCAGAAGAGCAACAACAGGCCAAGATTCTTGATGTCCAAGCTACATTTGAATATCTTAAAGAAAAAGGCGCGACCTTGTCTGAAACCATTCTAATCGGAGGCTCTATAGGCGCCAATCTTTCAATTCAATTTCTTCAAAATAATCCTGAAATAAAAAAGGCTGTAGCATTGTCACCTGGGCTTAATTATCGAGGATTACAAACAGAGCCTTTGATACAAACACTTGCTCCTCATCAGAAAGTTCTTCTCATTGCATCAGACGATGATACTCATACTTCATACGAATCAGTAATACGCCTTCATGAACTCAATCCTGCCCAAACAACTCTTGTCAAAGAATCAGGAATCGGGCACGCAACAGATATGTTAGTCAACAAACCAGAGTTAATGGGTGCTGTTATTGATTGGATAGAATCAACATAAACATCTTGAAAATAATTTAGAGTTTCATTATATGACGGTCGTGATATAATGAAACTTGATTATTCGATATAATCAAACTACAAAACGTTTTTCCTACCACATGGTAGGTTTTTTGTTTACACGATTGACTAATCAATTCTTAAAATGTAATCTGTTCTCATGCTCTTTCATAAGGAGGTGGTTGATGGCTACGAGAACAATCTATTCTCATAGATCTGCTCATGATCATGTCGTGGTTTATGACCCTGGTGGTTCTCACACAATCGCATGTCATAAATGCAATCTACCAATGATGCGCATTGGTGATCTGTTTAGATGCGGGCCTTGTTCACAGACTGTATCTCTTGATACAGACCAAATTGCCTCGCTTGATGAAAAAGAAGATGATGCAATGTGTTATGGCCCATGGAATCTTGTTATGAAATTTGTTGCCGCAGTCATTGCAACAGCTTTGGTTGGCATTGTCTTTACAGCCATCTTTGCGAAAATCTTCAACTGGCAACTGCCGTGAGCACAGAACAAAGATATTCTTTTAAATAACAGCGAGGGGTTATTTTTTTTGCAAAAACATTTCTTTTTGTGTAGACTCTTTTTTGAGAGGAGGAAGCAAATGGCAAAAATATCTTTTACGTTGGTTGTTCTTTGTATACTTGCGCTCATTGGTGCATTCATTTACGGTGTCAAACCTCAACATGAAAATCTTCTCATTTCATGGGGGGCATATACACTACTTGGCACCCTGATCCTTGTTGCATCACTCGTGTCAAGACGAGCACAAGAGGATAAAAAATAATGATTGAATTGATAAGCCAAGATCCATTAAATTATATAGCACTACTGCTAACAGCAACTGCTATTGGATACGGGTTTTTACTTTTTGCACGATGTGCAGTTCACATGCTTCTCAAGCGGTCTGAATAAGACCGTTTTTTCTTTACAAAATCTTCAATATGTGGCTATGTATAGATATAGACAACAACCGACAACCCCTGTTACAAAATGTCTAATATCTAATTACTAATTTCTAAATTAGTCATTCATTAGACATTAGACATTATTAATTAGTAATTTCAATTCCTTTTAACTCGAATATGGTCCACTTTGAATTACGCGATCCAATTCATAAACGTATTCCTTTTGATACTTTTGAAAAGAGTATTATTGATCATCCTTTTTTTCAAAGATTGCGTTTTATTAAGCAATTGTCATTTATTTTGTCTTATGTTTACCCTGGCGGTACACAAGATAGATTTAGCCACTGTTTGGGTGCTATGCATATAGCAGGAAGGCTTTTTCACAAACTAATTCGTGGATCTGAGATTGTTTCTGGAGCACTCAGTGAAGAAGAACAAAGGGGACTGTATCGCAGGATCAGAATCGCAGGGTTACTTCATGATATTGGGCATGGTCCTTTTTCTCATGCAACTGAATCTGTATTTCCAAATTTTCAAGATCTTCCACTTAATTGGCAATGGTGGAGTAAAAAGGAAGATCGACAGGCAAAGCATGAAGATTACAGTGTTCTGCTTATTCAAACACTTGCAAAAGAAGGAATTTTTGGAGAAGACTTTGCTCAAGACGTGTGCTCACTTATTCATCATGACGTTAATCCATCAAAATCATTTTTGGAAATTGAAAAGAAGGCCCCAACTCTTCATAAAATTCTACAAGGGATTAT
>JBDRLV010000087.1:0-10155 GCA_043812755.1 Patescibacteria group bacterium
TGGCCCCCCAGCAATTTCGGCCCTTTCTTTCTGATCATCAGGTCAAAAGGATTGCAATACACTTCTGCAAGAATGCCCCTAAGTGTTCTGAATCCTTTACTTTCAGTTGGGTACTCTTCTGTTCCATGGAAATCATCTTCATGAATTCCTTTTGCAAGAAGACCAAGAAGCGTTCCAAGCATTCTGCCATCCGCGAACTCAATCCACATAGGCTTTTGCCCAATGAATTTTTCACCATCATAGAAGTGCAACAAAAAGAGCACATTAAATCCTTCTTGTTTTTCCTCAGCCACGATTCCTCCTTGCCTGTTTGTCAGAAAATAGCCAGCACGGGTATTACAGTCAATTTACAGAAGATTGTCAAGAGCCACGTTTGGTATTATATGATATAATGTAAACAGATTATCGTGTAGACCCCCCTTTATCCCCCCTTAGTAAGGGGGGATACCACTATGAACCACAAAATCACTGAAAAATCATTTTACAAATACATCAAGTGCCCAACTTGGGTTTATTTTGATGTCCAAGAAGGCGAGCAATTAGTAGATCCACTTCTTGATAAACTTGTACAAGACGGCCTCATGGAAGAAAAGGAGCGAGAAATTTTAGCAGATCGTGAGGATCTTGCAGAGGTTATGCATGAAGATCCTGAAGATGCATATAATCAAACGCTTGAATTTATGAAAGCTGGTAGGCAAACGATTTATCATGGAACCCTCATGCATAAATACTATATTGGAAGCCCTGATGTGTTTGAGCGCGTTGAGGGCAAATCAAAGTTTGGTGACTACTATTATGTTGCAGCCGATCTCAAACGCGCGCTTAGCATGCGCGATGATTATAAATTTCAGGGGTGTTTTTATGCAGAGCTATTGGAGAAAATTCAAGGAGTGCGTCCTGTGCAAGGTTATGTCATCAATGCTAATAAACAAATTTTTGAATATCAGATAGATGAGTTTGAAGCTGAATATCATTTAACACTTGATGGAATTGAGCGGATTATTGCAGGAAAGGAGCCTGCTCATTTTGTGACTTCAGGATGCAAACAGTCGCCATGGTTTTCAAAGTGCACTTCAATTTCTGAATCCTGTGATGATCTTTCAATGCTCAATCGCGTGTGGAGAAAAGAGGTAAAAGGTCTTCAGGATGCTGGCATTCACACTATTCCTGAATTAGCAAAGAAGACTGTTGTGGAACTTCAAAGCCTTGTGCCTGATTTGTCACAAGACAGACTTGAGATATTGCGTGATAAAGCACTGGCAATTCGTGATAATAAACATATTATTCGTCATAAAGTTGATTTTCCAGAAAGTGACATTGAATTATTTTTTGATATTGAAAGCGATCCTTTGCGCGATCATGATTATTTATTTGGAGTATTAAAGGTTTCTCAGGAAGGGGAGGAGTACTTTAGTTTTTTTTCAGATTCTAAGGCTGATGAAGAAAAAATGTGGAAAGAGTTTATTTCGTTTGTTGAGTCTCACATGGATGCCCCGATGTATCATTATGGAGATTTTGAGTGGCATGTGCTTGAGCATTTTTCTAAAAGGTTTGGTGCTTCGGAGCTTGTGCGCGACGCGTTTTCTCACAACATGATTGATTTACAAGTAATCACTCGCGATGCTGTTGTGTTTCCACTTTCATTTTATTCTTTAAAAGATTTGGCAAAGTATACTGGTTTTAATTGGAGAACAGAGGGTGCTTCTGGGGCAGAGTCGGTTTTATGGTTTGAAGAGTGGTTAAGGACAAAAGAAGATGATATGTTGCAGAAGATTCTTGATTACAATGAAGATGATGTAATAGCCACTTGGAAGTTACAGCGATGGCTAAGGGAGAATGCTTCATTATGAGGAAAATGCGAATCAAATTTATGTTGTTTATATTCGTCGTCTGTGCGACGACTTATTTGTTTGCAAACAGAGTTGCATTAAAAGAGTTTTATCTTGATATAACAAAGCCTGAATTGCCTGAAGCGGTTTCTTATCAGGATGCTGGGTTAGAGGATTTCCCCCCTTTACAAGGGGGGATAAAGGTGGGTTTTGAAATTGATGAATTAGAATTTTCCAATGGTGATGGAGAGGGGGTTAGAGAATTGCAAGAGGATTCGTCGGTAACTGCCTTGGAGACTCCCCCTAGCTCCACCTTAATAAGTGGGGGTATCGCAGATCCAGCAGATTCTGATCCTGACGTTTCCCTTGAGCCTCCTGTAACTTCTCAACCTTCTGCAACTCCTGAGCCTGAGTCTTATCCGGATTCCTACAATCTTGCTGTGCCTTTTACTCCTCAAGCTCCTTTTTCAAATTGGGAAATGCCATATCAGGAAGCATGTGAGGAAGCATCAGTGTATATGGTACACAAATTTTATGAGGGAGCAGATGAAGGTTTGATTGAGAAATTACGAGCAGATGAAGATATTAAAAAGATTGTTGAATTTGAAAATGTATTGTTTGGGTTTTATGAGGATACAACCGCAGAGCAAATCGCAATGCTTGTTGAGCAAATGTATGGCTATACTCGCATCCAGATTATTGAAAATCCTACTGTGGAACAGATCAAAGTGCAGGTTGCCTCAGGTCGACCCGTGATTGTACCAGCAGCTGGACGCATGTTAAAGAACCCTTATTTTACTGGTGACGGACCTCTTTATCACATGCTCGTAATTCGAGGTTACACAGACACGCAATTTATAACTAATGACCCAGGAACAAAACACGGAGAGGAGTATTTATATTCGTTTGACAGGATTATGGATGCAATACATGATTGGAATGATGGGGATGTTGAAAATGGGAAGAAAGTCGTGATCATTATTTATCCTGAATTGTAATTTTTGTATTTTTCTTATGACATATCTACTCGCAGCATCAATTGGAGGACTTGTGGCATTTGTTTTTTCTATCCCTGCCATTGTTTTTGAAATTATGGAACGAGGGCATGTGAAAAATGTTCCACTTCTTGTTGATATAAAAACTATTTTTGGCAGGCGTCTTCACAAAGAAGAAGTATTTTTGGCTGCGTTGTTTTTTTACATTATCATTGGTTCTGCATATGGAGCTGCTTATGTGTGGTTTGTTGAAAATGAATGGTCAGTGATCATTGGTACTCCGTTTACTCTACTGTCATTAGTTGTTTTTGCTGTTGGCTCCTGGGTTGTTTTAGGACTGGTGATTATGCCAATATTACGAATGGGTTTGTTTGGAAGAAAAGAGGGGAGATATGTGTGGCTTGAGTTGCTGATGAGCATGTTGCTGGTGGGGCTTGGTATGTGGGTTGTGGTACAATACTATCAGCCCTCATTCTTTTAATTTCTAATAACTAATGTCTAATTTCTAATGAATGTCTAATGTTGGGATGCCAAATTTCGTCATTGGGATTTGGTTATTTATTGGTTATTGAAAATTGGTCATTGGTTATTGATTAGAAATTAGTAATTATTAATTAGTCATTCTAAATATGTATTTACTTTTCCGCTGGGTCATCAATGCAATCGCCATGATCGGGATCACATATATTGTTCCTGGATTTAATGTTGATTCTTTTTATCATGCTTTAATTGCTGCCTTGGTGCTCGGGCTTGTAAACGCCCTTATTCGTCCAATTATTTTAATCTTGACCATTCCTGTGAATGTGATGACGCTTGGCTTATTTACTTTTGTAATCAATGCTCTGATGGTGTGGTTTGTCAGTACGCTTGTTAAAGGATTTGCGGTTGAGGGGTTTGTGGCAGCGTTTTTGGTTGCCATGTGTCTATGGGTTGTCAGTTGGGTTACAAATAAAATCGTTGAAGGAGCTAAACATTCTTAAAAAAAATTTGCGCCGTATGGCGCTTTTTTCTTATGCAAAAATCGAAACATTCAAATTCACTTGCACCCTCCACGCTTGTTATTTCTGTTGGTGGGTCTATTGTTGTTCCAGATAAAATCAACCATACATTTTTGAAAGCGTTTAAAACATTGATAGAAAAACATTTGAAACTTGGTTGGAAATTTGTGATTGTTGTAGGCGGTGGTGGAACAGCTCGTTCTTATCAGACTGGTGCGCGGAAAGTCGGTATGCTTGTGCGCGAAGATTTAGATTGGATTGGAATTCACTCTACGCGATTAAATGGGCATTTAATGCGAACTATTTTTCGCAATTCAGCACATCCAATTATGTTTAAAGATCCAACGATTGTTCCAAAAAAGTGGAAGCAGGGAGTTTTGGTTGCAGCAGGCTGGAAACCAGGTTGGTCAACTGATTATGTTGCAACGCGTATTGCAAAGCGGATTGGAGCAGGGTTGGTTGTGAATTTGTCTAACATTGATTACTTGTACAATAAGGATCCTAATAAGTTTAAAGATGCTATGCCTATTTGTGATATCTCTTGGAAAGAGTTTCGCAAGATGGTGGGGAATAGGTGGGATCCTGGAATGAATGTGCCGTTTGATCCTGTCGCCTCGCGTTTAGCTCATCAGAGTAAAATCAAAGTCGTGTTGGCAAACGGAACTGATATAAAAAATTTGGATGAATTATTACTTGGCAAATCATTTAAAGGAACAGTGATTCAATAAAAAAATCGAGCTAGGCTCGATTAGAGTTGGAATGATTCTTGTTTTGCAAGAGTCGTTTTTTTATGGCGTAGCAATACCAGCATCTGCGTACAGCTCTCTGAGTTTATTTGGAATGGATGCATATTGCTCGGCTGATAAAGTACATGTGTTTGCACGCAGGTCACAACCTGCTTTTGTTTCAGCTTGACTTGCATCAGGATCTGCAGAAAAGCGCATTGGAAAACCATGAAATGGGAATGCGTTTTCTGTGTCATAATCATCGCGGCACAGGAAGTAGCGAATCACATGCTCAAGCATTTCCTCACGTCTTTGAGTTTGCGCTGGCTTGGCTTGCAAAAGCCCCTTGACTACTGTTGTAGCCAATCGTTGTATGGTTGCTTTTTCGCGATCAATACGAAAGTGCTCAAAGAGCCTCTGAACGCGCTCAAAACTTTTTTCTCCATCACCAATTTCTGAGTCGCCTTGCATGATCGCTTGAGTAGCCAAGCAGACGACACAGATGATTTCTTCGCGAGTAACCAGGTGTTTTAACAGGATTGTATCCAATTTATGCAGATCAAGCTCTTTGGCAAGCATCAGCCCAAGAGTTGCTGAGAAAACATGTTTCTTCAGAGCTTCTTCTTGAAGAGTCATTGTGGTTTCTCCATGTGTTTGTGGTTAAAGAGAGCCGATAAGAGTGTATGTGGTTTGTTGGCCTTGTGTCAAGATATTCACATGTTGAATAACTGCGTTGACAGGGTTTTTAATATGTTGTATTATTCCGATAACAATAAAAGCCGAAGAAAACGGGCAGGTTATCCATAGGTCCCGTCTAGGTAGTAAAACCAGATTCTGCTGGTTTTAGATCGTTTTCTGCGGCTTTAAGGCCGTATTTTAATTATCCGGGGATCGGTGATGTACAGATTGTTTACAGACATACAGATGTACAGATCCGTGACTCATTAAAGGTCGAATATTATGCCAAAGACAAAAGAACAAAAACAACAGATTGTTGATGAGTTGTCAGATAAATTGGGTAACCTTAAATCAGCTGTTTTTACATCTATAAGTGGTTATACAATGACTGATGCAAATGATTTACGACAAAAAGGAAAAGAGCAGGGAATTGAGCTTGCAATAACAAAGAAGACATTGTTACTTCGCGCGCTTGAGAAACAAGGTATTTCGGTTTCAAAAGATTCACTTGAAGGGAGTGTTTTGACTTCATTTGGATATAAAGATGAAGTCGCTCCAGCAAAGATGATTGCTGGCTTTATAAAAGGGCGTGAACAAATGCAGATTTTGGGAGGAATATTAGAAGGTGCATTTGTTGATGCTCAATCAATCAAAATATTGGCTCAATTGCCAAGCAAACAAGAGTTGCTTGCAAAGGTTGTTGGTTCAATCAATGCTCCAGTAGCCGGTTTCGTAAATGTTCTTGCTGGCAATTTACGAGGACTTGTAACAGTTCTAAATTCAATTAAAGAATCTAAAGCTTAATAATACATTGTCATTCTGAGCCCAAAGGGTCGTCTGACGACCTAAAGGGCGAAGAATCTCATTGAATTGCAATGGGATCCTTCGTCACTACGTTCCTCAGGATGGCATGATAAAAACAATATGGCTGATGAAAATCAAAAGGCAGACGATAAGGCTGCCGATGTAAAAAAGACAGACGATGTTCAAGTTGAGGTTCCTTCAAAGTTCAAAAACCTTGTAGAAGAAATTGAGAAAATGTCAGTTCTCGATTTAGCAGAGCTTGTAAAAATTCTTGAAGAAAAGTTTGGAGTAAGCGCAGCTGCTCCTGCAATGATGATGGCTACTCCTGGAGCTGGAGCTGGTGAGGCTGCTGAAGAGAAAACAAGTTTTGATGTAGAGCTTGCAAAATGCGGAGAAAACAAAATCGCTGTTATCAAAGTTGTGCGAGAAATTACAGGGCTAGGTCTTAAGGAGGCAAAAGATGTAGTTGATAGTGCTCCTAAGATGGTAAAAGAAGGTATTGGAAAAGCAGAGGCAGAAGAGATTAAGGCAAAGCTTGAAGCAGCAGGTGGAGTTGTAAACATGAAGTAATTCGCTAGACCCCATTATTAAGGAGGGATGATAATAAAAAACAGCTGTGATAAACATGGCTGTTTTTTGTTGGCTCAAGAGGTCAGGGGCCAAGATGTATTAATTCAAATGTTGTGTTGGTATAGAGAATACTTTTGACCCAGTAAGCAAATAAATAGTTTTATTTTTTTCATCAATAAGCATATCTGTTAGCCCGCTGAATTGCTCTGATCGATACTGGACCAGAAATTGACCGTTTTCTTTCTTATAGACCAAGACTCTTTGTCCTGCAGGTTCAAGAACATAAACAAATTCAGAATCAGCATTTGTCCAAATTGATTTTGCATCAGTAATAGGCGGATCTGCTTTCTCTGCCACCCAACCAGTTTGTGAACCACGGACAAATCTAGCTATCTCACCATTTTTTAAAAGTACAAAAACAGTTGCATCAATTGTTATGCTTTCAGCTTCTGAAAAGCCTGATCGTTTTGAGCTGATCCATTTGCTTGCAGAAGAGTAGCCTGTTTCACTACTTTCGCTTTTTGAAAAAGTTAATACTTGACCATCGCTTTTTTCTCCAGCTTTTTCAAGCACATAAATTTTATCAGAATAAATTGCAACATCAGACCATGTATTGTTTTGTTCTGGTACTAAACTTGTTGCCTGAAGTGTGCCAGTGTCAGTTTTATATTGTGAAAGTCCTGGTCTGTCATCGATAAAATAAACCGTATTTCCTTCGAACCCAGCGCTTGATGCAATTCCAACCCCATCTCCTCCAATTGCTGATCTTGAAATATTTTTTTGCTCAACATCGATTTTGTATAATGATTTGTCTGTTGCAAAAACATGAATGCCTGTTGATGTTTGAATGAGCGCTCTGCCAAATATCCCATCTGCTACTGATGCAAGATCAGCAATTAATTCTGGTTCTTTAATGGTTGTAATATTGCGTAGATCATCCAATGCAACAGTTATACTTTCTCTCAGTTTCTGTGCTGTTTCAATTTCTTCCTCTGTGTTTTGTGGTAACACAATCAGCATTGATTGAGCTTGAGTGAAAAGACGGCGCGCTTGATTTTCATCTTTATAAATGATCGCCCCTTCAGCCTGATCGAGGACTCTTTGAATGCTTTGAAGTTGGTTTTGGTATTCTTCCACTTGAGCTGTTTTTGTTTGAGTCTTTGAAGTAAAGGATAGACTTATAGCAAAGATAAATAAAATACCAAAAATGATAATAATCAAATATTTACTTGTTTGTGGTAGGTAGTTGAATTTTGAAATGACACTCTCTATCATTGCGCGCCGTTTCTCTTTTTTTGTAATTGAACGAGCCGTGCCAACGCTAACAATAAATATTTTTGTAAACATCTTAGTGGTGAAACGCAGAACTAAAATTATAGGTTTTTGATTTGTTATTATGCTTTGTTGTTTTTTGTGAGATTTTTTTCCTTTTAAAAAGCATTTTATCCAATTTAGAACATTTGGCTTTTTATCTTCAAGAAGTTTTTCTGTTTGATCTTTTGTTTCATTGAATCTATCTATTGAAACACCTGATAAAGGCCGAGCTTGTTCGATGATAGACTGTTGATGATCTGGGACTTGAAATATTATGAAAGAAGTTTTTGCATTGACTGGGAAGTATTGTCTGATTTTTGCACACGCACTTTGTGGTGGAAGGGTTGTGAGAATTGTTAATAGATCTTCTTGAGCAACGGCTCTTTGAAGTTCTTCTGATGATACACAGAATACATCACCTGGGTGAAGATCTCCATCAAGGACAACCGCGAACGTTTTTTCCCATGTTGGCAGAGCTTGTTCTGTTTGTATGCTACGGAATAAATTAAAAATTTTATATTTTCCAGAAGTATGTTTATGTAAAAACAATGAGGTAAGATCTCCAGTGCCTGATAAAAACATTCTGTTCTCTGAAGCAACGCCAACAACCGCATTAAGATCTTTAATTGGGAAGCTCCACGAACCATCTCGAACTTCTTTTGTAATTCTCTCATTTAATGCACTCAAAAATTGTTCAAATCTATGCTGTGCATTAGCTGATTGACCAAACGAGCTGATAAGGCGTTCAATGTGTTCGGTAATGATTTCATAAAACCTGTCGCGTCGTATGTGTTTTTGATCAATAATTACAATGGCAAAAATAAAACCCGGCCTGTCAGTGAGCGGGTACAGTAGATTTAAGCCACTTGGCTCATTATTTTTATCAATATCTTGATGGTTGCCTGCTTTCATATGAAACTTGCCTATTTAGGCATTTCTAATGTACATTATAACTTGAACACGCAATGTAAACAATTTTTCCTATTTTTTGATAAATTAACTAAGTTTTCCACACCCCTTTAGATAGGTTAGCATTTTTCTCAATGTTATACTACTTGAAGAATGATGTACACTAGTTTTTCAACAGGATTCAAATATGGCTAAAAAAACCTTTAAACTTGAACAGTTGTTTGGCTCAAAGACACGAGCTAGGTTACTTGGGTTGTTTATGCAATATCCGCAGGAGGGATTTTTTGTGCGCGAGCTTACTCGCAAGATTAATGCTCAGCTAAATTCTGTGCGCAGGGAACTTAAAAATTTGATGGCATTGGGAATAATAATAGATGATGTAAAAGCCAATTCCATTGCAAAGGGGAATGCAAAAATTTCAAAGGCGCTTTCAGAAAAGAAAAAATATTACTGTGTGAACCCAGATTTTATCCTTTATGATGATCTGCGGTCACTATTTAAAAAAGTTCAAATACTTTTAAAAAATAATCTTGTTCAAGAGATAGATGAAAAAGGAAAAATATCTTACTTGGCGTTTACAGGGCATTTTGTTGGTCAAACTGATGTTCCAACAGATATAATAATTGTCGGGAGTATAAATCAGATTGTTTTACAAAAATTAGTTGCACAATTTGAAACTGAGTTTGCTCATGAAATAAATTATACATTAATGCCAAAAGATGAATTTATTTATAGAAGGCAAGTGGCAGACAGGTTTTTAATTTCTGTGCTGGAACAGGAAAAAATTGAAATGATTAATCGCGTTGATTCATGATATTAATTATCGCAGGACAAGATATCAGCGAGCTCTCCCTTGCACTCTGTCATTCTGAGGAGGAACTCAGTGACGACGAAGAATCTCATCGTCTTGTTTTTATTACAACAGTTTCTACTAGTCCTGAAGGATATCTTGCAACCATTAATAGTAAACTGAATGAATGGGAGGTTTCCCTCGATGATCTCGAGGGTATTGTAATTGTAACAGGTCCAGGATCGTTCACAGCAAGTCGTGTAAGCACAACAATTGCAAATGGCCTGTCTTTTGCAAAAGATATTCCTTTGTATACATTTGAGAATCCTCGAAGTGCGCCCCCCTTTTCCCCACTTCGCCAAGGCTTCGTAGGGCAGGCAGGAGGTTATCGTTTTTCATTAAAAGAGATTGTTGATAAAATAGACTGGTCAAAGCCACTAGATAAGAATCTGTTCGCAGTTCCTGTTTATGACAGACCTGCGCAGATCACGAAACCCAAGGAACAAAAGAACTAAGAAACAGAGAAACAAAGAAACGTAAAAT
>JBDRLV010000088.1:0-2028 GCA_043812755.1 Patescibacteria group bacterium
CAGGTGATTTTACGAAAGCTTTCCCCGCATATCGTACATTTCAGATAAATCATGATAGGTTTGCAGTGCTTGTTTTTTTAATTCCTGCTCAATATTGTCATCTTGTTTGACCTTTGGCGCTCTTATTTTTTCTTTGATGGAAAAACCGCCCTCGACAAGGTTTGCCCTTGAAAAAAGCATGCTTAAGGTATGTTGTGGTTCACGACACAACTCTTCAAAACTAACAAAAACGGTATCTTGTGGAGCGGTCTCAAGGAGATAACGATAGGTATTAATCCAGAGCGCCAGCCAATAATTTATATTCTCTGGTCGATGATCTTTGGCTTTTACTGCCCAACGGTCACCAAATTGAAAAGGCCGATGTGTGGCGCCAAATTCATGATGTCCCAGCCACTTCATGTAATTGTAATTAAACGGGTCTGCTTCATGAGTTGCACAAAACTGTGTGTGTTGATGAAACAGAGAGATTGCATGTTGAATGGGATCGCGAAAGGGAACAATAATCAACGCATCGGGAAATGCCCGTCGAATTGAGCCAAGACGTAAAATATTATTATTGTTTTTTGAAAGATAGCGCTGTTGATGTGGCTGATCTGCACTCGATATCACCTGACTGACAAACTGTTGAAACCGATGGATCGTCTCTGTATTTGCAGAGTATGGAGACAGATGATCTTCATAAAGATACTCATCCGAAGAAAACACTCTCCAAAACACTTCTTCAAATGCCTCCGGGCTATCAAAATTCACCCCGATTCCATCCCCATGCGCTCGCTCCTCCTCCGCCTTGTACTGATGAAATGATTTGGAAAGACGTTTCCAGATTCCCGGCATCAACACAAACGGCATATCACGATAGGTTAATGATCGAAATTTTCCAGTATCATAAAATGTCCGCATCAAGATGGTGGTACCTGCTCGTGCCAGGGCACAGATAAAAACAGGTGATTCTTCTTGCTTACCTCCGTTGTTTCCGGACAGAGCTTGATCTATCTCTAACGAGATTCGCCCAATCAATGGTGAGCCTAAGGCAAGACGATGAAGCAGTCTATCGCCAAATGAGTAATCACTCTTGTTTGACAAAAGGATAAAACGATTTCTTGCATAGAGATAAATTGTAGCAATGACGGTTATCCATATCCAACTCATTGGGCTTGCAAGTGTTTCTATCGTAGTCGGCTTAGGGTTGAACCATTTATCCAGC
Source organism: Patescibacteria group bacterium (assembly GCA_043812755.1). Classification (GTDB taxonomy): domain Bacteria; phylum Patescibacteriota; class Patescibacteriia; order UBA9934; family GWF2-40-263; genus JBDRLV01. Next base: position 1,205 of record JBDRLV010000088.1, read on the forward strand.
AAAAATGCACTGCCACTCATCCAAACAAGCAAACCCGACAACATCAATGCAAGATAGAGCGTTGATTTGATAACAGCTTGTGCATAGCGAATAAGAGCACGCTCTTTCCAATGATCAGAGATACGCTTTGAACTCAGTATTCGTACTGATTTCTGAACGACAACCAGTGATTTCTTTCCTTCTTTGACAAAGGGAAGATAGAGGAAGTATTCGACCGCCAGGACCGCTAATAGTAAAGCAAAAAAAGTCCCCATCATAACAGGTTATGTGGCGGCTTTATTGTTTCCGAAGCAGTCGTAGCGGATGCTTTTTCTTTGTTAAATACCAGCTTGAACAGACGCTTTAGTGGATACCAGACAATCGCCATCAGCATTAATACAATTGATGTCAATATGCCCACCACCACCCCAATGACTCCTGTGCCCAGCCCTGGGCCAATATAAGCCTCAGCGGTTACTGGTAAGAGCATGAGCAGCGAAAAATAGATGATTTTTTTCATTAGTTGTGACTCCCATTTTGTAGCTTTGATAAAACCTTCTGCGCCTGTTCTTCATTCAAATAACGACTCCAACTGACTAACGACAGGTGATCTTTGTCCACCCTGCGAACAAATTCCCATTTTGCCGTGTCTGGTGTAAGGCGAAGGATGCGGCCATGATTTTGCTCTTCAATAAACACATCTCCATTGGGTAGGATTTCAGAACGCCCCTCAGACATGGTTTTTACCTCCATGGATTTCATCGCTTTCTTATAAGGCGTGGTAACAGTGTCGCTGGTAAAATCATAGATGTAAACATTGTTATGGCCATCCAACAGTACATCTT